>JBCBZK010000057.1:0-20982 GCA_039815365.1 Pseudomonadota bacterium
ATCAAGACTTGCGAGACGTACATCGTCCATCGTCTCTCCGTTCAAGTGCGTGACTTTGCCGTTCGGCAAAGCAAGCGTCGGCTCACCCAACGCGTGCCAGCCCGGCATTGACGGATTGATCCACGCTAACGCAATGCCCTGCACAGGCTCGGGCACACCGATCAGGTAACAGGCAAGCTGCGGAAATTGCTCTGCGAACTGCGCCGGTTTTATCAAAGAACCCGGGCGACCCGTCTTGTAATCGATAATGATCCGTCCCTCGGCAGTGGTGTCGATACGATCAATACGGATGTCGACCTTCAACCCTGCCAGTGTCACCGTGACCGACGACTCAACGGCCTGCACAGAAAACGGATCGCGTTGTAGCTCATCGGATACAAACGCAGCCACCAAATCGCGCGTGCGTTGCTCCTCGCGTCGCAGCAGCAACCGGGTGAGTTGGTCAATCGATACAAAGCGCCCTGCAAATGCTGCCGCCGTTGCCGACGCACAGTAATCGGCCCGCGTATCCTCGTCCATGGCCGCAATGTCATCTTGACTTGTATGGCGCTGGTAGAACACTTCCAGACTCTTGTGAATCAGTGAACCTCGCAACGCGGCGTCTATCCCCACCGCCGGCTCACGCAGAATGCGCGGTCGCCAGCGACCGGCGATCATGGCGCCGAATGGATCGGTTGATTGTCGACCTAACGCATTGAAACCACCCTTGAGCGTCCTCGAGCTATCAAACACACCGACATCATCAACGTCGACTTTGATTGACGCAGAACCAACGAGCCCGGACAACCCGCGTCGCTGCATCGCGCCTGTCGTCGTTGGCCACTCGCTGATCAACGGTGACGGCAACAGCTCGCTATCACCCTCTCGCTCGGCATAGCTCACGCAACATGATGCTGCGCTCGACATCAACAACCGGAATTGGCGTTGCCAAAATGCCTGGGTTTGTTCAGCCGATGCATCGGGCATCTGGCATTCGCGTTGCAATGCCGCCGGCAACAACGTCGCTGGCTGGCCTGCCGGCGGCCATTGCGTCGCACTGCAACCCGCGATCCAGATGCCGTCCAACTGTAATCCAGCGAGCTCTAACGGACCACAAAGCAACACGTGCTCGTACTGGGCTTGCGGCTGGAACAGCGTATCGCCAATAAGGCGTTGCAACGCTGCTACAGCGCCACCGAGATTCGTTGGCGGCAATACGCTGTCCATCGACGCCAGACTATTTAGCTGCTCATAGAACGCGTTCAAGAGCTGAAACGCAGCGCTGTCCGGCGCACTGTCACGCAGCCACCCGATGGCCTCAAAGGTTTGGCCGAACCGCTCCGCCCACAACGCACATGAGCAGACCTGCTGTCGTTGTTCGTGTAACGCGACCACTGCTGCCAGCCACGCCGGTGCCGAGCTGTGGTTTTGCAGCCATTCGGCAAACATTGGAACCGACCATTGCTGATCGGGGCGCTCGCGCAACGACATTTCGGCCTCAAGGTTAGCGATCTGATCGCCGAGCCATGGCGCCCTGAGGACACGCGACAACACGGTAAAGCGCTGAGCGCGAGTCGCCCACCGCAACAGGCACATCGCGACGTCGATCGCGGGGTAATGCAATAGCGGTTGCGCGACGGATACTTCGATGCCGATATCACCTTCGGTGCCAAGTGCATTCGGATCTAACCCTTCAAGCACGCGCCGGCGCTTCTGTGCCAAGCCTTGATCCAAATTCGTCGTGACGATGGCCAAACGCGCTTCGGGCGCCCGTTGCAAATGCTCGCGCGCCCACCGCCCGGCCGCAATGAGTTCATCCTCTGGTGCGTCGAAACACAGCACAGGACTTCTGACGTCGTGCGCAGCGCCCACGGCGGTGCGGCGAAACTCGATAGAGAATCGCTCCATCAACGCGCGCTGAAGCGGCGTCAGCTGCGAAAAACCGGCAAACCAACGCGTCGTCGGTAAAAGTGTATCGAGCGCATCGCGGTGCTCAATGAGTACTGCGCCAATCTCGGATTCTGATATCCAGTGTTCGCGCTCTTGGCGTGCCCGAAATCCTGCCAGGCATCGCGCAAAAAAAAGTGCGTTGTCATCCGCGGTCAACGTGTCGAGCACCGCGTCGTCGAGTTGCCAGGATTGCATCAACTGGAACGCGCGTTGGCATTCCTGCGCCATAGCCGTGATACCGGCAACTTCGAGCTCTGCTGCGTTGATCTGCTCGACGCAGCAGTCTCGCCACACGGCCGTTGCCTGAGCGGATGACAATAAATGGGGCATTGCAACGCGCGAGCGCAAAGCGCACTGGCGGAAACTGGCGCGCAACCAGCTATCGAACGTGACAACTTCAGGTTCGCGCCAAGCGCTATCGAACGTATCCAGTCGAGCCTGTTCGATGTAGCGCCGAGCGGCACGAGCGAGGCGCTGACCCGCCGTGATCACGACAGCGTCGTGACCGAGCGAAGTCAGACCCCGTAATTCTTCAGCCAACACGATTGTAGCTAGGGATTCGGGTTTGCCACGCGAGACGCACGCGACGAGGCCTTATCCCGGATATCAACGAGCACGTGTTCGATTTTCGAAAACACGTCCTGCAATTGCGCAGGCTCAGGCAACAGAGTGATGCGAAAGTAATTGTTGTACGGGGTGTTAAAGCTACTTCCCGGTGCCAACAATACTTTTTGCTCCTCGAGCAACTGCAAAGCGAATGCCTGATCATCAAAACCATCAATCGCGTGTGGGTCGACGCCGACGAACGCATACATAGCGCCTTCCGGCGAGACCAACGTGAGGAATTGCGAAGCAGCAACCGCCTCGATCGTTGCAGCGCGCGATTCAAACAGCCGCCCGCCCGGACCTGTGAGCTCATGGATGCTCTGATAACCGCCTAACGCGGTTTGTACCGCCCATTGCGCTGTCACGTTGCTGCACAACCGCAAAGCCGCCAACAGCTCAAGACCATCAAGATAACTCTGATTATCACCACGACTGCCACTGATCGAACACCAGCCAACCCGGTAACCGCACGCGCGATACACTTTCGACAAACCGCTGAATGTCATGCACAGCGAATCCGTTGCGATAGTCGCCATGGGTATGAACTGCGCATCGTCATAGGTCATCGAATCGTAAATTTCATCGGACATGATGATCAGTCCGTGATCTCGAGCCAATGATGCGATTTCGCGTAAGACAGACTCAGGGTAGACGGCGCCCGTGGGATTGTTTGGGTTGATAATGACGAGCGCCTTGGTTCGCGGCGTAATCAAGCTGCGCATATGCGCAATGT
Source organism: Pseudomonadota bacterium (assembly GCA_039815365.1). GTDB lineage: Bacteria > Pseudomonadota > Gammaproteobacteria > Steroidobacterales > Woeseiaceae > CALBPI01. Next base: position 3,269 of record JBCBZK010000057.1, read on the forward strand.
CTGGCAGGAATCCGGCTTCCGGCGGGCATGAATAATGTCGTGGCGTACCGCCATTGAGCGTGACCGACGCAGTCCACAGCGGATACGTAGGACTCGGCACCAAGACTTCATCGCCAGGGTTGAGCAAGCCACGCAACGTCAGATCAATAAGTTCCGAAACACCATTGCCGATGAACACCTCATCAACGGTAACGTCCATAACGCCCCGGCTCTGCTGCTGCATCACAACGGCCTCGCGTGCGGGGAAGATCCCTTTTTGATGACAGTAGGGCTCTGCCAACGTCATGTTCTCGATAATTGCCCGTCGCATCGACTCTGGAGTGCGAAACCCGAATCGACCCGGGTTACCAATATTGAGATGCACGATCTCCTGACCCTGGTGCTCAAGTTCATGCGCACGCCGCGCCAAAGCGCCGCGAATCTCATAACGAACGTTCGCGAGTCGCTCGCTTGCAATGTGTGGCGCCATAACATTACCAATACAGCGTCGCGCTGCTTCTCTTTCTACCTAGACTGCGAAAGAGTAACGCGACTTGCACGAATACGATACGTACATTCATTGGCAAATAAAAAAAACCGGGCGACGCATAACGCCACCCGGTCTGGGTTTCCGCACGGAGAAGTACGGATGCTTGAGACTGCGTGCCGACTATTGCACGCAGTGTCGTGCTCGGGATGCGGCAGTGTGCGATTTATCTAGAGCGCGTACGTCACGCACTCATCGCTGTGTGCTAGTCAGTTCGTGTGCTGTCGGGGTCCAAAAGCCAGCGTCTTCGTCATCACACTGACCGAGTGTTTAAGCATCGAAGACCACTGAAAGGTTAACAGGGCTTTGAGTAACTGACACCTACGCGAAGGTGTTTTAGTACAGAATTTTTTTAAAAAAGTGCCTTTACTGACTGTTTTTTAAAGGAATAGACAATCACATTCATCGGGCACGATAATCCCGAAACCGTCATCATTCAAAGGCACTGAGCACCAATCGCGCCACGCACTATTTTGGTGCGAACAAATTGAACCGCCGGTTTCACCATAAGCCTGAGACATTGCTACCCACAGACTTGTCAGCGCATCAAGGGTCAACGACAATAGCGGATTGTGCACTGCCGCATATTGCCGATCCACGAATATTTTTGTCGGGACCGTCGTGCATTGCTAATCGCAGGAGATTACTTTGGATAAGATTATTGTCGGCCTGAAACGCGTGGTCGATTACAACGTTCGCATTCGCGTCAAATCAGATGGCTCTGGCGTTGATACTGATGGCGTCAAAATGTCGATCAACCCTTTCGATGAAATCGCACTCGAAGAAGCACTGCGCATTCGTGAACGCGGCGACGCCTCCGAAGTCGTCGTCGTCTCGATCGGCACCAGCGATGCACAGCAACAATTGCGTACAGGGTTGGCGATGGGAGCGGATCGTGCTGTATTGCTTGAATCAGCCGAAGCTATTGACCCGTTGTCGGCCGCGCAAGCAATGCTCAAATTGATTGAAGAGGAACAACCCGGACTCGTCATTCTGGGCAAGCAGGCAATCGATAACGACAACAATCAAACGGGTCAAATGGTTGCAGGTCTGTGGGGACGTCCGCAGGCCACTTTTGCGTCTGAGATTCAACTGGCGGATGGCAAAGCTACGGTGACGCGCGAAGTCGACGCGGGTCTGGAGACGATCGAAGTTGATCTGCCGGCCGTCATCACCGTTGACCTGCGTTTGAACGAACCTCGCTACGTTAAGCTGCCTGACATCATGAAAGCCAAAAAGAAACCGTTGGATACGCGGGCGTTTTCTGATCTGGGCATCAATACCGATGATGCGTTCACAGTCACCCAATACGCGCCACCAGAGCAGCGTAGCAAAGGGGTTATGGTTGACGATGCCGCGTCTTTGGTCGCGGCACTGAAAGAAAAGGGTTTGATCCAATGACACAAACACTGATTATTGCTGAACATGACGGCACCACGCTCAATCCTGCAACCGCGAAGTGCGTTGCGTGTGCGTCCGATCTACCCGACACAACGATCACCGTCGTAGTCATAGGTTCTGATATCGCTGATGTCGCAGCAAGTGCTGCGACGCTGGAGGGCGTAAGCAAGGTACTTAGCATCGATAGCGCTGCTAACGACAAGCCGCTCGCAGCCGTCTTCGCGCCTCAGGTCGCCAGTGTCGCAGGCGATTACGACTATGTCTTCGGTCCTTCGACAACGTTTGGCAAAGACTTAATGCCGCGCGTCGCTGCACTGCTCGGCGTCAACCAGATCTCTGACATCATGGCAGTCACAGGTGCGCGCGAATTTCAGCGTCCGATCTACGCCGGTAATGCCATTACAACCGTCAGCGTTAAACCTGACTACAAAATTGTGGCAACGGTTCGCGCTGCATCGTACAAAGCGGTGGGCGAACAAGCAGCAGTGGCAGTTGAGGCAATCACATCTGACGCTGCGCTACCCGATCACACCAGATTCGTCTCTGTGCAATCCGGCGCGACGGATCGTCCTGATTTGCAAACAGCGGCAAAAGTCGTTTCCGGCGGTCGCGCTTTGGGCAGTGAAGAGGCATTCAGCATCATTTATGGTCTGGCCGATAAATTGACAGCCGCAGTTGGTGCGTCACGAGCCGCTGTTGATGCGGGATATGTGCCTAACGAGCTTCAGGTCGGACAAACCGGAAAAATCATTGCGCCGGAGCTGTATATGGCGTTTGGCATCTCAGGTGCCATTCAGCATCTCACCGGCATCAAAGATGCAGGCACAATCGTTGCGATCAACAAAGACGAAGACGCACCGATTTTTGAGATTGCTGACATTGGCCTGGTAGGCGACTTGTTTACTGTGATACCGGAAATCGAGGCTGCGCTCTAAGCGAAGCGCCGTAAATCACAACCTGCGAAGCGTCGCATACCGCAAACTACCAAATGCCGTTTGTGGCGACTAATACAGCAGCACCAGTGCAGCCGTCACCCAGACGGCTGCACTGCAACCGAGTAACTGATACCAACGACCCAGTAGTCGTTTGAGCGTCGCTTCACGGCGCGGGTGAGAACCGTGCATATCCAGATGCTGTACGACCGTGATCGCGCCGCGCACTGATCGTCGCGACAAGACAAACAGCATAAAAGTAATAGCAACCACGGCGAGCGCGATAAAGCCTGGCAGGCTTGCTGGTTGGTCGACGACAAATACGCCATAAGCGGCGAACAACAACAACGCAACCGTCATCACTGCCACAGCCACGTTCTCGATGCGGCGCAACATACCCCGCCCTGGCAAATCCGGCATCAACCACGTGATGAGAATCAGCAACGCGTATGCGACTAGCACACCCAGTACCGATATCTTGGTCGCCAGTGGCACATTCGTAATGACAGGCTCGACAACGTTCAAAGTGACAAGAATCATCACAACACCGATGCTTTGAATCAGCAACAGGATGCTGTCGCACGCGCGCAAGCGGCGCGACGCTGCAACGCGCAAGGCACTGTTCTTGTCATACTCGGCCATAAGGAACGCAGCGCGAAACGCAACGGCCGCACACACGAGCCAACCAAAAAATGTGCCAGCGGCTAGAAGCGAAAGCATAAAGACACCGGTCAGCGGCGTGCCGCCAGCTGCTGCGTGTTGTGGACAACGCACGCAGCGGCAATTGCCGTGCTACGAAAGATCAGGAAACGGCTTCTAGCATCGCCTCAGCGGCGCTCACACGGAATTCGCCGGGTGCCTCTACAGCGACGTGCGTAGCGACGCCGTCGTCGACCAGGATAGCAAAGCGCTGACCGCGCAAACCCATACCGAAACCGCTGGCATCCATAGTGAGACCTAACGCCTTTGAGTAATCGCCATTGCCATCAGCCAACATCGTCACCGTTTCACCCACGTTACGGTCCTTACCCCAGGCGTCCATCACGAAAACGTCGTTCACGGCCATGCAAGCGATCGTATCAACACCCTTGCTGGTGAACTGATCAGCCAAATCGACAAAACCCGGAAGATGGTTCATCGAACATGTTGGTGTGAACGCGCCGGGAACCGATACCAAAATGACTTTCTTACCACCAAAAAGCGCATCCGTAGAGATCTGACCGGGTCCGTCAGCCGTCATCGTACCGAACTGCCCTGTTGGCATTTTGTCTCCGTTAGCAATTGTCATCGCAAGCTCCTTAGATGGGGTTTCAATAGTCAGCTAGTATCGCTGAAACGCGACGCCAGCGCACTTCGATAAGCCCGCCATAATCGCTGAGGATCAATCGCAAGCCGAGATAGCCGCTGACAGCGTACCTGGGAAATTTCCGGCCTTAGGTAGCATAGCCGGGATATCGTGTTTAAGAATGTCCTGCAACCATCCGCTAATGGCAATAATGCGATCAAGATCAACGCCGGTGGCAATGCCTGCACGATGTAGCATATACAACAAATCATCCGTTGGTATGTTGCCCGTCGCCGCGGGAGCAAAGGGACAACCGCCGATACCGCCTATGCTCGCGTCCAGGGCATTTGCGCCCGCTTGCACTGCCGCAAAGGCGTTCGCAAGACCGGTGTTTCTCGTATTGTGGAAATGACAACGAATCGGTGTGTCGGGCAACAACGCACGCATGCGCTGGATCAGGGTTGTGACCTCAGCCGGCCCAGCAACGCCGATGCTGTCGGCCAAAGAGATCTCGAACGGATTCGCCGCTGCGACTTGCTCGGCAATCTCGATGACTCGATCCTGCTCAACGATACCCTCAAACGGGCAACCGAAAGCAGCTGAAATCGTCACCCCCGGACGGATGCCGGATGCGTGTGCCTGCTCAGCGATCGTTGACCAATCCTCAATTGACTGCGCAGTAGGCACGCCCTGGTTACGCTGATTGTAAGTATCGCTCGCCACCACTGGCATATTCACTTCGTGCACACGAGCTGCGACTGCCCGATCGAAACCACGCTGATTGAGTATCAGTCCGATATAGCTCACACCCGGTTCACGGGGTAGCAACGCCATCAATGCCTCAGCATCTGCCATCTGCGGCACACGCTTGGGATGCACGAAACTAGTGACTTCCAGGCGCCGAACACCGGCATCTACGGCACGCGAGATCAACGCGGCTTTTTGCTCCGTCGGCAGCACCTGCGGCTCTGACTGCAGACCATCGCGTGGGCTGACTTCAACGAGTTCTATGTTGGTTTGGGTGTTCATAGACAGATGTTAACAGAGTCTAGATCGTCACAAATTTGAAATGCTGCATTGCAATATTTTTAAGGAGCATTAAAATTTAGCACTGGACTGAACGACAAGGTGTGCGCGACGTGGATTTCAAACTCTCCGAAGAACAGGCAATGATCAAAGAAGCGGCGCATGATTTCGCTCAAACGGAAATCCTTCCGGTCGCTGCAGCGCACGACATCAGCGGTGAATTCCCGTCAGAGACGATCGCCAAGGCTGGTGAGCTAGGGTTTATGGGTATCGAGGTGCCAGAAGCGTACGACGGCGCTGGCATGGACGCTGTGAGTTATGCGCTGCTCATGGAGGAGATCGCCGCAGCCGATGGCGCGCACAGTACTATCATCTCGGTCAATAACTCGCTGTATAACAATGGCATCATGAGTTTTGGTACTGACGCGCAGAAACGCCAGTTTGTCGCGCCCATCGCTTCGGGATCGGCGATAGGCGCATACGCATTAACCGAACCACAATCAGGCTCGGATTCGAGCAATATGCGTTCGCGCGCAGTCCTGTCGAAAGACGGCAGTCACTACGTGATTAATGCGAAAAAGTCCTGGATTACTTCAGGTCCGGTCGCCAGGTTCATCGTTCTGTTCGCGATGACCGATCCCGAAGCCGCCGCGAAAGGCGTCAGCGCGTTCGTCATCGACACCCAGAAGCCCGGATTCGCCTGTGGCAAGACAGAGCCCAAACTCGGTATCCGAGCATCGGCTACCTGCGAGATTGAACTCACGGACTACGAGTGTCCCGTCGAGAGCCGCCTTGGCGACGAAGGTCAAGGGTTCAAAATCGCAATGTCTGTTCTGGACGCCGGCCGTATTGGCATTGCCGCGCAAGCCGTTGGTCTGGCCAGAGCTGCCTATGACGCTGCCGTTGACTACAGCAGGGAGCGCGTAGCGTTCGGTGCACCGATTGGTTCATTCCAGATGAATCAGGCGAAAATTGCCGATATGAAAACCCGCCTTGAGGCCGCGCGATTGCTCACACTGCAAGCTGCCTGGTCCAAAGACCAGATGGCGGGTACGAATCAACGCAATACGCTCAATGCGAGCATGGCGAAGCTTTACGCGTCAGAGGCAGCGATGTTCATCACCCACGCTGCCGTCCAGATGCATGGCGGTATGGGTTACAGCAAGGAACTGCCAGTCGAGCGCTACTTCCGGGATGCGAAAATCACGGAAATCTATGAAGGCACTAGTGAAATACAACGCATGGTGATTGCGCGCAGCGAAACAGGACTGCGTTAAACAAGGGCAATCCAAGCCACGCGCCTGGTCACGGCGCGGCGGCCTTGCCTGAATTACATTTCGTTGTTCGCGACGTGAACAACCAGCCCGTCCATCGCATCGGTGAGTTCGATTTGGCAGGTTAAGCGGCTGTTGTCTTTACGCTCGTACGCAGCATCCAACATGCTGTCTTCCATATCATCCATTTCCGAGAGTTTGTCAACCCAGGCAGGATCGATGTAGCTGTGGCATGTCGCACACGCGCAAGCACCGCCGCATTCGGCCACAATACCGTCTATGCCATTGTTGACTGCGGCTTCCATCACCGTGTAGCCGGTTTCTACGGTGACCTCTTTACGATCACCTGACTCTGATACAAATACAACTGTTGGCATAACTCTTGGTTCTCTGAATGCGACGCCTAACTCGCGCCGTCGTTAATATGGGGGTTTTACCGGTAAATTCAAGGCAAAAAAAACGGCAAGCCTTGGCCTGCCGTTTTATGCGCTTGCGGCAAGTGCTTACTCTGAATCACCCGCTGCTTCTGCTTCTTCCTCTTCCGCGCTCTCTTCAGGCTCAGCCGATTTCGCACGGTCGCGTTGCAACTGCTGTCTCGCAATGCGTAACTGCTCAAGACGAGCCTGATCGCTCGAAATCACCTGAATCCACTGAGACGCCAAACTTCTGGCTCTGTCGTCCGACATCGCCTTGGTGAATTCTGTCTTCGCAGCAGACAAGCGGTTCATGTTGTACAGACACATGCCAATGGTGATGTTGCTATCCGACGCTTTCTTAAGGCCGCCTTTGCTCAGACTATTGCGTCCGGCATCAACACACTCTGAATACTGCTCTGTGTTCAGGTAGGAAATCGCTAAACGTGCGTCTAAGTCACCGTCGCTGCTCAGGCGTGCAGCCTCGCGCAACGCCGGGATCGCTTTTTGATCTTCAGCCGCCAGCGACCAAGCCTGAGACAGCAATCGATAGTTCTTGGCATTCTTGCTGATCGTGCCCGCTTCCATGCCATCTTCCAAAACGACTGCGCCTTTGTAAGGCACCTCCCCCTGAAGATACAGCTGCGCCATCGTGATCAGCTCAGACTCGCTGGACAGCAGACCCTGCGTCAGCAGCGCTTCGTAGGTTGCCAGCATGTTTTTTTCTTCATCAAGCTCTGAGTAAATGCCACCCAGCGCAAGCCAATAAGACTTCTTCGGCCAACCCGCAATCAGCAGTTTGAGTGTGTCGCGAACACAACGGTACTGTTCCGTCTGATAACAGGCGTAGTACTTGAGGTTGTACCAGTCTTCGCGAACCTCGATGTTACGGCGTTTGGCTTCCGCAATGGCGGTATCCAACGGGCTGATCATGTCCTGATAACGGTTGACCTGAGAATAGGACTGCGCCAGCAACACGTAGGCATCCGGCGCCGGGTTGTTCGCTGACTGGAACCAACGCTCAAGATATTGAATCGCTTTCGGGAAATTGTCTTGCGTCGCATACAGCTGCGCTACGGTGTAAATCGTTTGTTGACGCATCTGCTCTTCGACTTCGACAATTTCAATCAACTGTTCGTAAGCGCGAATCGCAGCATCTGTATTGCCGGCGCTATACTCGATGAAACCTTTGAAATTGAGGACATTGCCGCGCTCAAAGTTTGAGATATCGTCATCGCGTAGCAGTGCATCAATAATACGACGCGCGCCCGCCATGTCCTTTGCGTCGACAGCTTCTTGAGCCTTCGTCAGCTTGTCGTACACCGCTTTCGACAGTGCTTCCGCTTTCTTGGTTTCTCGTTTGGGCGGTTCTTCTCTCTGTGCCGTTGCTACCGTCGGCGCAAACGCCATGATAGCGCCCACAACCGCTGCCAAAGCGGCGCTACTAAATCGTGATTTGAGGTTACTCATAGCGTTCCTTCCCAGTCGCCGCGAGGGCGATCACTTGGGTTACCGTTACTTTTCCAACGCAAAGCGAATGCGGGTTTCGACACCGGGTACGTCAACTGGCTGACCATCAACAACCCGTGGCTTGTATTTGAATTTCAGCACCGCGTTCTTCGCAGCGCGCTCAAACAAACTACTGGTCGAGAACGTCACGATTGGGTCCTTAACGGCGCCTGTCGTCGTTACCGTGAAAGACAGGTCAACGTAGCCCTCAAGGCCACGTGACAGCGCACGGTTCGGGTACACCGGCGCAACGCGCACGATAGGCAGATACTCACCGTCTGCATATGACAATGAGCCAGGGCCTGCAATTTGCGTCGAGGTATTCACCGTTGGTGCACGAACACCAATCGTGCCCACGTCCGGATTGATGTCATCAGAAGGTGGCGGCGGCACATCAGGTGGCGGGGTGTCTGGCTTCTGTGGTTTCTCGGGCTTTTGCTCTTCCCGGTTCACCACTTCCTGCTGCTTCACCCGAACAAAGTCCAGCATCTGCCGCGTACGCGGATCAGAAGCAGCGCTTTCGCCCGACTCGATCAGAAAGTTCATGAGAAACAGCAAGAACGTTGTAATCAACGCGCCTGACACCACTCCAACTACATATCGCATATTTGCCTACCTTCACCCAGTGACGACGCGGTGTGCGCCCCACTCTCGCTTGATCTTACTGACCGTTATTTGCCGCCAAAGAGACGTTCTCGACGCCCGCAGCGCGGGCAGCGTCCATCACCTGGACCAGCGTCTCGTTATACGACTTCTTGTCTGCCTGAATAACCACCGAGCCTTTCGGGTTCTCTGCATGCAAACGTTCGATGTTTGCCCGCACGGCTCGTGGATCAATCCGACGACGGTCCATCCAGATTTCGTTGTTCTCACCGATCGCAATCAGGATATTCGCGTCTTCAACTTTCGGCGCCGTTGGCGCGTCTGGTCGGTTCACATCCAGCCCTGATTCTTTGATGAACGACGCTGTCACGATGAAGAAAATCAACATGATAAATACGACGTCGAGCATCGGCGTCAGGTTAATTTCATTATCTTCTTCTTCGTTTTGTGCGCCCATGGCGCCCATTCCTCTGCGCATTGCAGTATCTCCTTAGTGGTCCATCGTCAGCGAGTCTTCGAGTAGTTCGATTTCCCGCTCCGATCGACGCGTCAATATGGTGATGAGCAGAACGCCCGAAAGCGCGCCCACCATGCCTGCCATTGTCGGAATCGTCGCTTGTGAGACGCCTTTCGCCATCGCCCGCACATTACCCGAGCCGGATAGCGCCATGACCTCAAAGACGTTAATCATCCCGGTCACCGTGCCCATCAAACCGAGCAACGGACACAACGCAACCAGCGTCTTGATGAAACCCATCCATTGCTCACTGGCAAGCTCTACATCCGAGATCATCGCTTCGCGAATACGATGCGCATTCCAGGATTTACGCTCTGCGCGCGCTTCCCACTTGTTACGAACGCCTTCGACAAGGTTAGGCAACGTAACGTTGAAAAACATCAGTCGCTCAACGATCAGCAACCACATGAAGAAAATGGTAGCGGCGATCCACCAAAGTACCGGACCGCCCGCCTCCATGAAGTCACGCGTTGACAGAAATTGATCTTCTATCCATCGAAACATGTGACCGTTCCTATGCTTTGTGAGCCGCTTCTGAGTGATCAGCAATCAGACCAGCACTCTGCTCTTGCAGAATGCTCAGCAGACGCTTGGCACGACCAGCTAGTACGGTATGCAGCAATACCATCGGGATTGCTACGACCAGACCCAGTACCGTTGTCATCAACGCCTGAGAAATACCACCCGCCATCAGTTTCGGATCACCGGCGCCGTACAGCGTAATGATCTGGAACGTCTTGATCATACCGGTCACCGTTCCGAGCAGTCCTGCCAAAGGCGCAACCACCGAAATCACTTTCACGATCAACAATCCACGGTTGATCTTCGGTATTTCTTTTAAGACCGCTTCGTTCAGCTTGAGTTCCAGCGTTTCGGTGTCAACGGATTTGTTGCTTGAATACGCTTTCAGGACACGACCGAGCGCGTTGTCATCACGCGGGCTGCCAATCGCTTTAAGCTGGCTGGAGACTTTTGCGTTCGCAGAGACGAGGCTCAACAGCAAGAACAGGGCAATCAAGAGACCAACAATACCCAGCGCGATAATGCAGTAACCAACAATACCGCCGTCCTGGATACGATCCATCGGACCTTTGGTCGCTACCAGCGTTGCGAGAACACCGCCGCGGGTCGGATCAATGCCGGCCGTTACCGTGCCGCCCGGCTGTGCGTTGAACAGCGTGCTGGATGCAGAGGTAAAGCGACCTTGAGGTTGTCGTGGTAGCGCCTGAATAACGCCGTCTTCGCCAACGTCTGGTTTGAATTCCAGGAATCCGCCGTTGCCGATCAGGCTGAAGTTACCAATACGCACCACTTCTTCGTTAACGACCTGGTTGTCGCTGGTGATGACGTTGGCGTTGAAGCGCTTCACTTTGCCCGACTCAACGATCTCGCGCTGCAGCTCTACCCACAGACGTTCGATTTCTTCGATCGAGGCAAGGTTCGTCGAACTCGACATCTTGCTGCCCAGCGCTACAAGGAATTCCTCGCGATCCGGGTACTCAAGATTGGTGAGCGAGCTACCGAACACACTTTGGGTATCGCCTGACACTTGTTGCAGGACACCAAACAGTTCTTTGAGCTCACCTAAAGCAAGGTTCAAATCCGCTTCGCGTTGAACGAGCAAGGTGCCGTTGTCTTCGAATTCTTTCTCGAGACGCGCACCCAGTTGCTCTGCAGCCGTGCGCTCTCCGCGCGCTGCGTTCAGCAAATTCGTCTGTTCTGCCTTGCGGCTGTTGAATTCTGCTTCGCGGCGACGCGCTTCGGCTGAATCCTGGTTCTGACCCTGTTCAATCTGGCGCAACAACTGGCTCAGTGAACTCGCCTCCTGAGCAACGACGCTAGTTGACAGGAGCGTTGCGCCGGCTAGCGCAATCAATGCAGTTTTAATCATTTTCATTTTAGTTAGACTCCGGACCAGATACAGGCACCAGCAGCAGTTCCGGTGCAATCGCCTTCGCAGCTACTGCCAGACCTTTGGATACTTCTGCCCGGTAGCTATCGTCGAGTTCAAACGCTCGTGTTTCAGGGTTGTAACGGCCGGTGATGTCACCTGCATCGTTCTGGAACAACAATGAAACGCGACCCAAACGCAAGAATTTCGCCGCAATCTGGGCACCCTCGATTTCGATCGTATCTTCGTAGCTCTCGATCGTACGGCCGTAATCGACTTCGATGGAATACGCTTCCATTGCTTTACGGAATTTCTCAGCCGTGCTGACGGTCGGATCATCCATAAGGCCTTTGAGCGCGTTTAACCGGTCGCGACGTTCTTTCAACAAGAACGGAACATCGAGGTTAATAGACTGTTCGAGTCCGGCAATCATGCGCGTAATCAGCGGCAGGATCTGACGGTTAACAACCGTTGCGTTTTGAATCGATACGTCAATCTCGCCCAGTTTTTGAGTTTGGCGATCAATCTGCGCCTGCAACAACTGGTTGTAGATCTTCAATCCGTCGATCTCTTTATTCACCGCGCGGAATTCATCCGTGACAGAACGGGTTTGCTCCACAATGCGATCAATACGCGTTTGCGATTGCTTTTGACGGTCCAGACGGTTGCCTTCAGCACGAATGACTGAATCAACCGACTGCGCCATAGCCGGGGCAGCGCAAATCAGCGCCACTAAGGTCGCTGTGATCACGCCGCTGCGTGAACCGGTTACAAACGGTTTCATGGGTACTCCTCGACGGTACTTATTGTTAATAGAAAAATTCAAATGAAAGGTGAATGTGATGGTAGAGGGGATTCAAAGCGCGCAGAGCGGCGTGCGCAGTTTCTGATGAAACTGCCGAACAGTGCGTTAGAACGCACAAAACCGACGCTGCCCGAAGGTGCGTTTGTTCGCTGTAAACAACTTCGCGAAGCGTCGTTCACTGCAAATCCCCCATGGAGTTGATCGTAATGGCCGCAGCTCCCCGCTGCGCTCATCCGTATGCGCCCGCTCACACGTAGCAAGACACAGTCGGCCAGAGAATACCACAGCGAACGCAAGACTCCAGTGTCAATTCGATTACGCATTGTGATATGCAAAACGGGCCTTGAAAAGCGCTTAACAATTGGGCGCAAACACGGTTGTTTACGCCCAATGACACACTTAGTGCTTAGCTCGCGCCGCTTGCTGGGCACCAAGCTCAAGCTTGGCGATCGTCACGCGATGCACCTCATCCGGGCCGTCCGCCAGTCGTAATGTGCGCAGTTGAGCCCATGCGTACGCCAATGGATAGTCACCCGACACTCCTGCCCCGCCGTGCGTCTGGATCGCGCGATCGATCACTCGCAACGCCATCAATGGCGCGACCACTTTGATCATGCCGATATGCGAGCGCGCGACTTTGTTACCCACTTTATCCATCATGTCAGCGGCCTTGAGGGTTAACAGGCGAGCTTGCTCAATGTCCATTCGCGATTCGGCAATCTGTTCACGAACCACGCCCTGCGCCGACAGCGGGCGACCGAACGCAACACGTTCATCGACCCGTGCGCACATCGCCTCCAGCGCACGCTCGGCCATGCCAATGCTACGCATGCAGTGGTGGATGCGACCTGGACCAAGACGACCCTGCGCAATCTCAAACCCGCGCCCTTCACCCAGCAACAAATTGCTGGCCGGCACACGCACATCTTTGAAGACGACCTCAGCATGTCCGTGCGGTGCATCGTCATAACCAAATACGGTGAGCGGGCGAAGAATATCGATTCCTTCTGTTTTCGTCGGGACCAGAATCATTGATTGCTGAGAATGCCGCTCCGCAGACGGATCGGTTTTGCCCATCAGGATCAGTATTTCGCAACGCGGATCCATCGCACCACTCGTCCACCATTTGCGGCCGTTGATCACGTACTCATCGCCATCGCGCACAATGGCACATTCAATATTCGTCGCGTCAGAAGAGGCGACTTTCGGCTCCGTCATTGCGAATGCCGAACGAATCTCACCGGCAAGCAGCGGTTCAAGCCATTGCTTTTTGTGTGCCTCGGTGCCGTATCGCTCCAGCACCTCCATATTGCCGGTATCCGGCGCCGCGCAATTGAATACTTCAGGGGCAATAAAAGAGCGTCCCATAATCTCGCACAACGGCGCATATTCGAGGTTGGTCAAACCCGCACCGCGGTCACTTTCTGGCAAGAACAGGTTCCACAAGCCCGCCTCTTTCGCCTTGGCCTTAAGCTCATCCATGATCGGCGGAATGTGCCAACGCGTATCTTTGGCTTTCAGCTGATCGAAATAGGTCTGTTCGTTCGGGTAAACATGCGCATCCATGAACGCAATCAGCTGTTCGCGCAATGCCTGAACTTTCGGTGTGTAATCAAAATTCATCCGCTGTCCCCCTGGAGAAGTCTAAAATCGGTTGTCGCGGGCAAGGTGCAATCGCTACCGCGCCGCGTCACGCGCAGGCGATGGAGCATACGCGGCGAACGCTGCTACTGCCACCGCCCTTGCTGACGCGCAGTGCGGCGCTTAAGCTCACCTCTTCTTGTTAGAACCTACAGGCAAAGTCATGAAAGCAGCTCTCGTAAAGCAGTACGGCGTACCGGATGACATCGTGGTTGAGGACGTGGCATCACCACAACCGGGTGATAAAGAGGTCAAACTGCGCTTGCGCGCCTGTGGGGTGAACTTTCCGGACGTGTTGATGGTGGCAGGCAAGTACCAAATGCAACCGCCCATGCCATTTTCTCCCGGCGCCGAAATGGCGGGTGACGTGATCGAAGTCGGTAGCGCCGTCAAAGGCATCGACGTTGGCATGCGCATGTTATGTATGGTCGGTTTTGGCGGCATGGCAGAAGAAATCGTTGTGCCGGCCAAAGCGCTGGTCCCGATACCTGATGGGATGGACTACAAAACGGCTGCCGCAGTGATGCTGACTTACGGCACGTCATATCATGCACTCAAGCAACGCGCGCAGCTGCAACCCGGAGAAACCCTGCTGGTGTTGGGTGCCGCAGGTGGTGTTGGTCTGGCGGCCTGCGAGTTAGGTGCAAAAATGGGCGCTACCGTTATTGCCGCCGCAAGCACGACGGACAAACTCGAACTGGCCAAAGCACATGGTGCTACGCAAACGATCAACTACACCGAAGTTGATCTTAAGACAACCATTAAGGAAATGACGGGTGGCAAAGGTGTCGATGTCATTTATGACCCTGTCGGCGGTGAGATGTTTGATGCCTGTCTGCGTTCGCTTGCATGGCGTGGCAGATTGTTGGTCATCGGATTTGCGAGTGGTGAGATACCCAAGGCACCGGCCAATCTGCCGCTACTCAAAGGCAGTTCGATCGTTGGCGTATTTTGGGGTTCTTTCACCCAACATGAACCGCAAGCTCACATGGAAAACATGGCCGAGTTAGTGGCCGGGTTCGCCGACGGCAGCCTCCAACCACACATAGGGCATGTTTTCAGTCTTGATGACGCAGCCGCTGCTATGAACGTGCTGGCATCACGACAAGCGATGGGCAAAGTTGTCATCGAGATTTAGCATCGAAACACCTCGCACGCACATTGTCTCAATCGAAACTAAGGGCCATTGGGAATCAATAGCGCATAAAACGTTTGACACAACCCAATCCTTTTACGATGATCGGGCTGTTACTTCAGAGTTTATGAATCAACCAATGACGTTGTCAGCACTTTTCGCACTTCTACTACTTCGGTTCCAATCGAGGTGCGGATAGGTTTTGCCTGAAGAACATGGCTAGCAAGAAACCCCGCACCAGCAACGGTAGCGGGGTTTTTTTTAATCGCAGAAAAGAGACTATGAGCATGCGCGAACTTCAAACAGACAGAGTCCGTATTTTTGATACGACGTTACGTGATGGCGAACAAGCACCGGGCTGTAGCATGACGCTTAACGAGAAATTGCGAATCGCACGCGCGCTTGATGCTGCTCGTGTTGACGTTATCGAGGCGGGTTTCGCCGCAGCATCGCCGGGCGATCTCGAATCGGTTAAGGCAGTTGCCAGTGTCGTTGAACATGCGAGTGTGGCGAGTCTTGCGCGCTGCAACCCAGGTGATATTGAAAAGGCCTGGGAAGCTGTATCAGGTGCTAAACACCCGCGCATTCACGTATTCGTTGCGACAAGTGAAATTCATCGCACGCATAAACTCAACATGGCACAGGATGAAATCGTCAAGACTGCCGTAGGCGCGATAAAAATGGCACGCGAGCTTTGCGATGACATTGAGTTCTCGCCCGAGGATGCATCGCGCACCGAACCGGAATACCTGACCGAGATCGTCACCGCCGCGATCGAAGCTGGCGCTACGACCATTAACATTCCTGACACCGTCGGCTATACCGTACCGCACGAGTTCGAAGCGCTCTTCCGACACCTTGTCCAGACCGTACCCAACATCGATCAGGCGGTACTGTCAGTGCACTGTCATGACGATCTTGGCATGGCCGTTGCGAACAGTCTTGCGGCCGTACTCGGCGGCGCACGACAAGTGGAATGCACAATCAATGGTATCGGTGAACGTGCAGGTAACTGCTCTTTGGAAGAAATAGTGATGGCGCTGGATACACGCAACGCGTTTTTCGGTGTGCAAACCAATGTCGATACGACGCGACTGTATCCGACCGCGCGGCTGGTATCGTCGATCACCGGTATGCAAATTCCGCGCAACAAGGCGATTGTCGGCGACAACGCTTTCGCGCACGAGGCCGGCATTCATCAACACGGTATGCTCAAACACGCCTCAACGTACGAAATCATGAAGCCTGAGCGCGTCGGCATTAGTCGCTCTAATCTGGTGCTCGGCAAGCACAGCGGCCGACATGCATTTCGCGAACGTATCGTCGAGTTAGGTTTCGAGGTTGACGATTTTGCGCTGAACGCAGCGTTTGGACGCTTTAAGGAACTTGCGGACAAGAAGAAAGACATCTACGACAGCGATATCGAAGCGCTGCTGATGAACGACTCAGGCACAAACGATGGCCCTTGGTCGCTTGGAAATCTGATGGTCACAAGTTCAAGTTCAAGTCACGCGACAGCAACAGTATCGATGCGACGCGATGATGCAGATGCTGATGTTGTCGAAGCAGCCGTAGGCAGCGGACCGGTTGAAGCCGCATGCACTGCGCTGGAGCGCATCACAGGCATCGAGCTCGAACTGCAACACTACGATGTGCGCGGCGTCAGTATTGGCGAGGACGCTCAGGGCGAAGTCACGATTACCGTCGGCCTCAATGGTGCAAGTTACCGCGGGCATGGCATTAGCACAGACATTGTTGAGGCGAGCGTGCTTGCTTGGCTTGAAGTGACGAATCGTATTTTGCGTCGTCGCAAGAAAGGGCTCGCAGATTTGACCGCCAATGACCTCCACCACGCCAATTTATAAGAGAACCACTATGCCAAGTACACTGTTTGACAAGGTATGGGCACAACACGTTGTCGTTCCCGAGACCGACGCAACGCCCGCCGTTATCTATATCGATTTGCACCTGACACATGAGGTTACCAGCCCTCAAGCATTTTCCGTGTTACGCGAACGCGGCCTACCGGTTCGTCGCATAGACCGATTGCTCGCGACGATGGATCACTCAACGCCAACCACACCTGTGCGTAAGTTCGCCGACATAGACGTGGTAGGACCTTCTGCCGCTGCGCAGATTCGAAAAATGCAACAAAACTGCGAGGAGTTTGGCATTCCGCTACTGGGTTTTGACAGTGATGAACGCGGCATCGTTCACATCATCGGGCCAGAACTCGGCGCCACACAACCGGGCAAAACAATTGTCTGTGGTGATAGCCACACATCAACGCATGGCGCATTCGGTGCGCTGGCTTTTGGTATCGGTACCACAGAAGTCGGCCACGTCATGGCGACGCAGTGTCTGGCACAGCGCAAACCAAAATCGATGGCCGTCAATGTGCACGGCGCACTGCCCAAGGGCGTCAGCGCGAAAGATCTTATCCTTGCGATCATCGGCAAAATCGGCGTGGATGGCGGTACAGGTCACGTGATCGAGTATCGCGGCGAAGCGATTCGCAATCTGGATATGGCAGGCCGCATGACTGTCTGCAATATGTCCATCGAAGCGGGCGCGCGCGCAGGGATGATCGCACCGGATGATGTCACCTTTGACTACCTTCGCGGCCGCAAGCGCGCGCCACAAGGCGACGCGTTTGACGAAGCGGTTGAGCAATGGCGCAGAGAGTAGTCCCATGATCGTACCCCTTAGTATTCCGGAACCCGAAGGACTGCTCGTAAAAATGTTTTTGCTCTCGA
>JBCBZK010000049.1:0-23561 GCA_039815365.1 Pseudomonadota bacterium
CATCGTGCGAAAACACGACCGCGGTCTCCGGTTTAAAGACGGAGACTTCATCCGGTTCCTGAACCCAGGAACCTATCGTGACTTTGGCCGCGCTCATCGTTATGCGGTGCAACGCTATGATCTATCGGTCGCCGCGTTCGAGCATCGGCTGATTGACTATCTCGTTGAGGCGCATCGTGCTGACATTGATCGACTGTTCCATGTCGTTGAAACCGGCACCGACGACGTCGCACTGGTATACCTCAACGGGCGTGTCGCTGTGACGCTAGGCCCCGCAGAGCGCAAGCTCTACTGGAAAGGCGTTGTACAGATCCGCGTCGAACGCTTCGACGTTAATGAGCACACCAAACTCGATTCTCGTCTGGCGAAGCGCCTGGTGATCGGAAGTCATGCGCGTGTAACGGCAGCTGCTGAGGCGGCCGTCTATGCACGGATTGTTCCGGATGGTCACGTAGGTTTGCTGTATGTAGATGGTGAACTCACCGACACACTATCGACTGGTCTGCATGCCTACTGGAACGTGGCACATGATGTCAGCATCGATGTGATCGATCTGCGTGTTAAGGCACTGGAAGTTCAAGGTCAGGAAATCCTGACGAAAGACAAAGTGGCATTGCGTATCAACGTGACTGCTACGTACCAGTACCGCGATGCGGCTAAAGCCCTGCGTACATTCAAGGACCC
Source organism: Pseudomonadota bacterium (assembly GCA_039815365.1). GTDB lineage: Bacteria > Pseudomonadota > Gammaproteobacteria > Steroidobacterales > Woeseiaceae > CALBPI01. The sequence goes on from JBCBZK010000049.1 coordinate 685, forward strand.
GCTGGACCAACTCTACAAAGAGATCCAGTTCGGTTTGCGAGGCGCTATAGGCACGCGCAAGCTGGATACGTTGCTTGAGGACAAAACTGCGATTGACCACGACATCGCAGCGCATTTGAGCGAACGATTCGGTGAGATCGGCCTTGCCGTTCTCAGTGTTGGCGTCAAAGACATCATCTTGCCCGGCGATATGAAAGTGTTGCTGAGCCAGGTGGTGGAAGCCGAAAAAGCGGCACAAGCGAACGTGATTCGACGTCGCGAAGAGACCAATGCAACGCGCTCTTTGCTGAACACCGCGAAAGTGATGGAAAGCAATGGCGTCGCGTTACGTCTCAAAGAGCTGGAGACACTCGAGAAGGTCACCGAGAACGTCGGTAGCCTCTCTGTCGTGGGTGGTCTCGACGCTCTGCTGAACGGACTGGTGAACATCAAACAGTAACGTCAGCACCCCGGGAGGGGCATATCGCCCCTCCCACTTTTTACGGCCGTCTGAAGGGAATTTGGTATACCTACTTGTCTTAGAAACAAGTGTTTCCTGGTTCGACCCCAGGGGCGGCTACCAATAATTTGAAATACACAATCCGTATTGTTGATCTTCTATTAGGTGATGATGATGAGAATTCTAAAACTGGATATTGGTGGCCGACCTGTCAGGTGGGTATCGCATGAAACTGCAGCCGTGCTGTACTGCCGCGACCAAATCGCTTGGGAAGCAGGTGTGGAGCACATCGTGCTGCGCGGCGGTGTGTCACGACGTAGTGGTACGCGCTCGCTACTGCGCATGAACTCCATCGTCGCGACACGTGGTGTGCACAAGAGCGCCGATGATGCCGATGCGCGACCAGCGCTTACCAATGCCGGACTGTTCCGGCGCGATGACTACATATGCTTGTACTGCGCAGACGTATTGCCAGCCCGATTGTTGTCTCGTGATCACGTGGTGCCGCTGTCTGCCGGTGGTGCGGATGAATGGGAGAATGTCGTTACGGCGTGCAGACCCTGCAACCACCGCAAAGCGAACTATGCGCTCGATACAATCGACATGCGATTGCTCGCCGTGCCGTATGTGCCAAATCGCGCTGAAGGACTGATCCTCGAGAACAGAACAATGCTCAGCGATCAGATGGAATTTCTACACACCCGAATCGGCTCTGGAAGTCGCCTGAGGGTAACTGACGGCAAGGGTACCCATTGAGGGGGTGCCCTTGCCCCATTACGGTAATGAATGATGGAACATCAGGAAGTCGAAGAAATCATTGACTGCTTGCCGAAAGGCGAGATGGCGTTCTATTACTTCAAAGATCGCTACGCTCTATTGTTGCTGGAACTTGTCCTTGATCGCCCAATGACGAAACGCGAATTGAAACACACGGCGTTTTCGCAATTACTGGAGAAATCGGTGATCAAATCCGTGCTGCGTGAGCAACGCGGAAAACCGCTGACCGGCGAAACGTTCAAATGGTCAGTGTTCGGCGACCCACAAGCGTACAACCTCTCGCTAAGCACGTGGGGTTCCAAACGCGCTACTTGGGTACAAACGACACGCCGTGGCTACAACCTAGTGCTACAGCTGAATTTTTCGCAAGCACACGATCAATACTATCGCCGCCTGGTTGATCCGGAAGGGTTAGCCCCGTTCGCCTACGATGATCACCCCGTCAACTTCGGCAAACGCAATACCCTTGCATGGGCACGACTCGATATTGATCTGCAACACGGCGAAGCACTCATCGAAGAAATCCAGAACGATTGGTTTCGCTACGCCGAGCGCGCCCGACGCTACGCCAATGGCCCTAGGGACCGGTTCTGGTTTCGTGGGGCTCAACTGCGCAGCGACGATCTGGTTGAATACTGCGACACCGAACTTGCCAAACACAGCCATTGGGACGAGGCAATGCTCGCGGCGACGATATGGTTTTTGCGGGCAGAGGTTGGCATATCAAGAATTTTCTATCACTCACATGCGTCGGGTGCACAGATAAAGCGCACCGGCGCTCGTCAGCCACCACGGTCTGTTTACACTCGCTTGCCCCGTAAATTCTGCTTTCGGGACAGCGACGAACGACCCGCGTTCTTGTCTGGTAGTGTGCGCACGAATTGCTCCAAGCGAGCGGTGAAAAACGCGACATTTCAGATTCTGGACTACAGCGAGTACCGTCGGCAACTCTCACGTTAAGCTAGCAAAAGCGCAACCCTTAACCGCACGCTTTTGCGTGCGTAGCCATACCGACGTTCAATCGCGAAAGAGCGCCAAAAAGCTATCGCCATAACGGTCCAGCTTTGTCTGGCCGACACCGCTAATCGCAAGTAATTGTGCGTTCGTTGTCGGCCTGATTTGCAACATCTCGTGCAGTGTTTTGTCATGGAAAATGACGTATGCAGGCACATCGTGCTCGTTGGCATGTTGTTGTCGGCAAGCACGCAGAGCCTCCCACAATTCACGATCATCATCAGCGACAACATGATTGCTCGCCGATCTTCTCGATGCTTTAACCGGCCCTTTCGGGTCTTCTCGGAATTGCAGCGCTACCTCATTGCGTAGAACAGCGCGACTGGACTCTGTGAGCACAAGCGCACCATATCGTTCAGCATCAGAACGCAGATGACCGGCAACAATAAGCTGGCGCACAACCGATCGCCATCTGTTGGCGGCGAGATCAGATCCAACACCAAACACACTCAGCGAATCGTGTTGATGCTGTCGAACCTTATCCGTGACTCTACCCAACAAGACATCAACAACGTGTCCAGCACCAAAGCGCTGACCGGTGCGATACACCGCCGACAGCAATTTACGCGCAGCTTGCGTGCCATCCCATGTTTTCGCAGGGACGAGGCAACCGTCGCAGTTACCGCAATCCTCAGTTAATGCATCGCCAAAGTACTCTAACAGTGGCCGACGACGGCACCCGGTGCCTTCGCACCAGCCGAGCAGTGCGTCAAGCTTGTAGCGCTCAAAGCGTTTGTACGCTTGCCCCGCATCAGACTCATCCAACATCTGACCAAGACGCACGACGTCCTGCATGCCGAACACCATCCACGCCTCAGAGGCACCGCCGTCTCGTCCGGCACGCCCCGTTTCCTGATAGTACGACTCCATACTCTTGGGTAGATCAAGATGCGCTACAAACCGTACGTCCGGTTTGTCGATGCCCATCCCGAATGCAACAGTAGCCACGACAATGACCGCATCGTCTGCCAAAAATCGACGTTGGTTTTCAGAGCGAATCTCAGGGGCGAGCCCAGCATGGTACGGCAAGGCGTCGAATCCATTCTGACAGAGCCACGCCGCTGTACTCTCGGTTTTCTTTCGGGACAAACAATACACGATGCCTGCTTCGTCGCGATGTCCTTGCAGGAAGTTCAGCAACTGGCGCTTTGGATCAGTCTTCGCCTGAACCGCGTAGCCGATGTTCGGTCGGTCGAATGATTCTACAAATGTTTTTGGTTGACGTAACTCAAGTCTCTCGACAATTTCCTGGCGCGTTTTTTCTGTCGCAGTAGCCGTCACCGCCATTCGTGGTACACCGGGGAACAATGCACCAAGCTCCCCAAGTGACAAATAGTCTTGGCGAAAGTCATGCCCCCATTGCGACACGCAGTGGGCCTCATCGATAGCGATTAACGACAGCGGTATGTCTTGAAGCAAGGCTCGAGTGTGATCTGTCGCCAACCGCTCCGGTGCGATATACAGCAATTGCAACGCGCCGCTGCGAAGCGCTGCCAAGACCGTTCGGCGCGCTTCCGGCGACTGGCTCGAGTTTAGAAATCCCGCGTTGATTCCAAGCTCGTGCAACGCCGCGACCTGATCCTGCATCAACGCGATGAGCGGCGAAACCACCAGCCCGGTGCCATCGCGCAGCATCGCCGGAATTTGGTAGCAAAGAGACTTTCCGCCGCCGGTAGGCATTAAAACGAGTGCGTCTTGCCCTTGAATTGCGCTGTCGATAATCGCTTGTTGTTGGCCTCGGAATTCCGCGTATCCGAAGACTTCGTTCAAGACGTTTAGAGGGGTGTTTGGCATGGATATTAGCTGAGGGAATTGACGGGTCGGCCGGCGCCTTGAGTGGCTATCGTACTACGCCCGGACGGAACAACAGGACTGCAAAAACCACGAATTCGACTGATTGTTCGCCGCGAATGCCTCGAGACAACCCATCAGGTGCCCTGGTACATGGCTCCAAAAGACCCTTGCCGGAGAACCTTACGCTTTGGCGCCGAACGCACATCGAATTTTGTGACAGGTTAGACAGCTTAGACAGTTAAGGTAGGTTACAGTCAATAGCGAATCAAGGAGTTACCAGCGAATGAAAACCTACACCACCGGAGAAGTCGCTTCGTTTTGCAGTGTGAATTTCCGCACAGTCATCCGTTGGATCGAGCGCGGCTTACTCATTGCGCATAAGTTGCCAGGTCGTGGCGATCACCGCATTGCAGAGCCTGATTTGATCGCTTTTCTCGACACGAATGATTTGCCGTTGCCGCAACCGCTTAACAGCGGCAAACGCATATTGATCGTTGACGACGAACCGCCCGTTGTTCGCGCGATAGAACGCGTGCTGCGGCGCCTAGGGTTTGAGACCAAGAGTGCCGCCGATGGTTTTCATGCCGGCAGCCAACTGATCGATTTCGCACCGGGCTTAATCACGCTGGATCTACAAATGCCGGGGCTCGGAGGACTTAATGTCCTGAAACTACTGAGAGCTGACAAGCGCTACCGCAACTTAAAGGTGCTCGTCATCTCTGGTCTACACACGCCTGCACTCGTTGAGGCGCTAGACGCAGGCGCCGACGCTGTGCTCCCGAAGCCCTTTTCCGATGACGAGCTAATCGCCGCTGTAGAACGCTTGATTACCGTAAAGAAAACGTACTAATGGCCGACATAAACCAATGGATCGAGAAGGGAATTTGCAATGACTGTCGGTCGGTTACTCATCGTGGATGACGACGCATCCGTTCGTCGAGCGCTCGGGCGCTTATTGCGCAAAGAAGGTTACGAAATCTTCTTGGCGGAAGGCGCTGCGATGGCCGATCGAATTCTGGAAAGCGAGTCGATTGACGTGATCCTGTGCGACCAGGATATGCCGGGTCGCACAGGCATCGAGTTTCTGATGGACGCAGCTAGGAGATACCCACATCAGCGTAGGCTGTTAGTCAGTGGCAGGTTTCAATCGCTTGATGTGGCTCAAGCGATGGACTGCGGAGCCATAGACAAGTTCATGGTAAAACCATGGGATGACGCGATTCTGAAGGCCGACATCCGAGCGTCGTTCCGCGACATTCTCACACAGTTTTCCGGCGAGCCGAATGCGCGTCAAACCAGTGCGAGCTCGTCGCCGGGCGAATTACCCAGCGGTCACGGTAGCGCTTGGGCCGCGCATTCGAAAGATCGCATTTTGTCGGCAGAACTCCACACCGCAGCCAAGGATGGTTCTCTGTCTCTCGCGTACCAACCACAAGTGAATTTTCACGATAACGCTGTCTGCGGTTTCGAAGCGTTGCTCCGTTGGAGCTCGAGTATCGGACCGATTGGTCCTGATCACTTTATCGGTCTTGCAGAACGCAATGGCTCTATGTCAAAACTCACCCACTGGGTGTTTGAAGAAGCGTGCCGCAGCACGCAGCGTTGGCTGAACGACTGGCGCGATGCGAAAGTGAGCTTGAACATCTCGCCAGTAGATTTACGTGATGACGCATTAATCACACACGCACAGAAACTAGTGACACAGCACATTATTCCTGCGGGTGCTATTCAAATCGAGGTCACCGAGTCCGAAGCACTGCAATGCGATGATGTAATGCGCGCCCGCTTGGCACGCCTGGTGGACCTTGGTTTCGAGTTAGCGATTGATGATTTTGGTGCCGGTGCGACAACGCTGGCCTACCTCGCTGAGCTGCCGTTCACAACACTCAAACTTGACCGATCTCTAACACAACAACTAACAACACCCAAAGGTCACACTATTGTGCAAAAAGTCCTCGAGATGGCTCGTGGACTTGGCATGAAAACAACACTCGAAGGCATAGAAACGGAAGAACAAGCTGCGCTCGCACGAACGATCGGCGCGGATGCCGCACAAGGCTACTATTTCGCCAAGCCGACCCACAAACGCACCGTTGAGCAATGGATCGCCGCAGGCTGCAATGGAGCACCAAAATGAAAACTGTAACAGCACTCTTTGTTGATGATGAAACCAGCATACTCAATGCGGTGAAGCGATTGTGCAGGAAGACTGACCTCAACGTTTTACTCGCCTCTAGCGGCGAAGAGGCACTCGACATTCTTGACGAGCACCGAGTCGATATTGTCGTGTCAGATCAGCGCATGCCCGGCATGCTTGGCACTGATTTCCTTAAAGAGGTAGGCGCCAGATACCCCGACACAGTGCGCTGTATTTTGTCGGGATACGCGGAGATGGACTCCGTAGTCGCTGCCATTAATGACGGCAACGTCTACCGTTTTATGGCTAAACCCTGGGACGACAAGGAATTACTTGGCGTCTTGGAGGACTGCGTTGCACGAACGATCGCGATAGCTCGAGAGCGAGAGACGCAAACCGCGCTCAAGAATAGAAAAAATGAGTTGGAACAAGAAAGCGCCGAATTCGCAGAGCTCATTCGATTGCAAGAATCACTTTTAAATTCATCACGTCATCTGCTCGACCAGCTGCCGGTAGGCGTGGCGGTGCTTGATGAGCAAAGCCGAATGATCTACTTGAACGGCGTCTTCCTGAAACGATTCGGTGAGTCGTCCGGCGTCGCTATCGGCGAGTTTTCCGGTCAGCCATGGGCTGATCTGGCAGCGAAGAACTTCGTTGGCACCACGGATCTAGATGTCGGAGAAGAGCGGCACAGTGCGGACGTCAGCCAGATTGAAATCGGCGGTCACATGCATACGATCATCGCGATCGCAGGCCACCGAATACAATAGAAGGGATTTATCATGAAGGGTATTGTCTTTAACGTTTTCAATGATCTTGTGACCGACACTTTCGGCTGGGAAATCTGGGATCAACTCATAGAGCAAACCCAACCGGAGTCGAAGGCTATTTATACTAGTGGACAGGTCTACGCTGACGAGGAACTCATCAGCTATGTCACGGCGCTTTCCAGCATCACGGGAACTTCAGCACCTGACCTGGTGCGTGCGTTCGGAAAGTACATGATGCACAAATTTAAGGTTATGCACCCAGAATTTCTGGAGGGGCATTCCGCGAAGTCGTTTCTATCGAGCGTGCACAATGTTATCCACGTAGAGGTGAAAAAACTACACCCTGATTCACTTCTGCCAACGTTCGAGTATGACGACACAGGGGCAGATACGCTCACCATGATGTATACCTCACATCGCAAACTCTGCCACTTAGCCGAAGGTCTCGTCGAAGGGGTCGGCGAAGTCTTCTCCAAGAACATCGAAATCGCGCACCCCCAATGCATGCATGAAGGCGCGCCAAAGTGCCATTTGGAATTGCGGTTTGAACAGTAGATCCACGCCAACCGACACGCAATCCTCTACCCCTTTCGAGCGAGCTATAGGAAGAGAGAGAGCGGCTCGTGAACAAGCGGAGCAACTGCTTGAGTCAAAATCGCGCGAACTTTATCTTGCCAATGAAGCACTGAAGGAAGAGCACGACCGAGTTCAGCGGAGAAATGAGGAGATCCAGACCGCACACGCCGCCCTTCAGGAAGCGCAAGCACAGCTTGTGCAATCGGAGAAACTGGCATCTGTGGGACAGTTAGCGGCTGGCGTCGCTCACGAGATCAACAATCCCATCGGATTTATCATGAGTAATCTTGGGACTCTCAACGCCTACGCTGACGTTATGGCACAACTGATCCGAGGCTATCAACGCTACGCGCGAGACACCGCACCGGATGACACGCAAACAGAATTACTCAATGAGCTGCGCAAGCTCGAGGAAGATGAAGACATTGAGTATGTCCTGGAAGATTTAGAGGGACTCTTGGAAGACTCGATCGCCGGATCCAAACGCGTCAGAGACATTGTCCAAGGACTCAAGAGTTTCTCGCGCATCGACGACGCACAGGTATCTGACCAAGACATCCACGAGGGCATCAACTCGACGCTGAAAGTTGTAGCCAACGAAATCAAGTACCGCTGTGAGGTTGTCAAGAAGTTTGGAGACCTACCATTGATTCCATGCAATCTCGCACAGGTCAATCAGGTGTTCATGAACTTGCTGATTAACGCAGCGCAAGCAATGGAAGGTCAGGGCGTCATCGTTATCACTACCAGCGTAGAGGACGACAACGCACTGCTTGTGTTCGAAGACAATGGTGTCGGTATACCGCGTGACAAACTTGGCTCTATCTTTGATCCATTCTTCACGACTAAGCCCATAGGCACGGGCACCGGCTTAGGGTTGTCGATATCCTATGGGATCATTCAAGAGCATGGTGGGTCAATCAGCGTTAGCAGTGAGGAAGGGGTCGGCACGTCCTTTTCCATTCGCCTCCCGTTACATGCCATTGATGAGGCAGCTGATTGAAAACGCAATCATCTACGGATGCTCCAAAAACAATAGCTGATGCGTTCATCTCAGGCGTAGGATCGATTTCGCCTGCGCTTATGACCCTAGGCACGGGTGGGGCTGGGGCGCTATCCATCAACGAGATTGAATCGACCATCATCGCTGATCCCGAATTGACGCTACGAATTCTCGCGTTATCGAATTCTGCGTTCTATTCGCAGCAACATGAAATTACGACACTACGCAAAGCACTCATCGTACTTGGGACAAGCGCCGTTAGTAACCTGGCGGCGAGTCTGTTAGCGCGCTCTTTGCAGGCGTCAGCGTCCACTACAGACGAAGCGTTATCGCGACACAGTCAGGCGGTCGGCATTGCCGGCCAGATGTTGGCAGAAGTTCACGGCCGTATAGCGCCGGCACAAGCTTTCGCTGCGGGGCTATTACATGACATTGGAATACTCGCGCTGCACAACGCCGATCTGAACGTTGACGACTGTTCGATTTGCCACGCGGCGCTCGGCAGTGAGGTTTCTGCACGACTCGGTTTGTCGCCATCACTGTGCGCAGCGATTGGGTGTCACGAAGACTATGCGGCAGAGGCTGTTGATGATGCACCACTGATCGCGACAGTAAGCGTAGCAAATGCGCTGGCCATTCGCGCCGGTTACGGTTATGACGCGGAGCAAGCTGCAGACCAAAGTCTGGTAGAGCGTTACACGTCCTCTCTTGGACTAACAGACGCAGATATCGATACCTTTGTTGACGACCTGCCATTGCGGATAGAGCGCGAACAGCGTCTTTTCGATGAAGGTTCCGGTAGGTCACTGTGACTGAGGGCAAAGCACAAATCCTGTTTGTGGATGATGAGCGCCCAATACTGAATGCGCTAAAACGTTTGCTGCGACCGACCGGTCACCGCGTTCATGTTGCATCATCAGGCGAAGATGGACTTGCGATCCTAAATGAGAACGCGATTGACGTCGTTGTGTCGGACATGCGTATGCCTGGCATGGACGGCGCAGAATTTCTAGCCAAGGTGGCTCAACAAAAACCAGACACTACTCGAATACTCCTTACGGGGTATGCCGAGCTGACCTCAGCGATAGATGCGATTAACAACGGGGCGATTCTCAGGTACCTGACGAAACCATGGCAGGATGAAGATCTTGTGATGTGCTTGCAACAAGTCATCGAAGTCAGACGGCTTGCGCAGGAAAAGGAGCGTCTTGAGGTCGTCAACGCAAAACAAAACGAAGAATTGAGGCAATTGAACGAGGCTCTGGAAGCCCGGGTCGCGAAGCGGACACAGCAAATTCATAAGGCGCGAGAGGAAATCGTCGCGTCACATAACGAGTTGCAAGCCAGTTACAGCGCAACCATCGAAGTGCTGTCTCGTGTCGTACAAAAACGGACGAGGACAGGTAACCGTTCCTCCGTGGCACACGACGCCCGAGCAGTCGGCGCCGAGATGGGGCTTAATGAAGACGAGTGCAAATCGTTATATCAAGCCGGATTACTCTGTGACTTTGGCAAGCTATCACTGCCAGACACGTTGCTGAATACTCCCTATACGAGACTCGATGCCGATGCACAGCGCGAGTACCATGAGCACCCTGTCGTTGCGGAGACGACATTAGTCAGTCTGGAGCCCTTAGCAAGCGCCGCGAGCATTGTGCGTATGCATTGTGAACGCGACGATGGTAGCGGATTCCCCGACAAAATAGCGGGAGACCAGATTCCGCTCGCGGCGAGAATCCTCGCGGTATGCAAATCGTTCGCCGATTTACAGGAAGGTCGACTACTCAAGGAAAAGCTCACAGCTATCGATGCGCAAGCCTATATCGTTAACGAAAAAGGCAAGCGATACGATGCGGCCGTGGTAGACGTCTTTATCGCTTGGTTGGGCGACGCTCGGCGCACGACTCGCGAAGTCGCAGAGAAAAAAGTATCCGTAGCGGGCCTGCGTGCCGGCATGAAAACGACGCGGGATCTATGCGATGAAAACGGCATGCTGATTTTAGCCTCGGGTCAATTAGTATCTTCGTCGCTGCTCAGTCGATTGGATAAATTGCAGCGAAGGTTAAAAACTCCGTTGACGATTTATGTCGCCCAGCAATAACAGGCCAACAGTACAAATATTTCTTGCAGCAACCAATCATCGAATATACCCGGTCCCGCACCGCGAATCCGACAACGAACAAAGATGGGATCTGCCTAATCCGCACCTAACAAACGGTCTCGCATTTCACGCGCAACAACGACTTCTCTGTGATCAACGCCAAGGTTTGACTCAACCGAAGGTAACCCTGCGTCGACATCCTCCCGTGCGCCGGTGACATTGCCACGCAATTCGCGAATTTCGGCTCGGTGAATATACGCCCGGCCAACATCAACGCTTTCAAAGGGATCGCCCACTGCGCGCGCGCTCATGCGCACAATCACATCATCGGCATAGCGTTCCGCGATATCATAGTCTCCGCGGACCCGGTGTAGCTCTGCTGCTTCGATGATGGTTGACATCAAATGGCTGCCTCGCTGAGCCGCGGGATAATCAATCTCCTGCAATAACTGTGTTAGCGCTTCAAGTGCTTGATCGAGCGCACCGCTGTTACGGTGCACTTTGATGCGTAGCACTTCGCCACCACGGATGACGCCAAGGTCAGCATTGCGATTTTGCGCCGCATAGGCACGAAGCTGATCAAGGTGACGCAATGCAACCTCATATTGCCTGGATGCAAGTGCACCGCGTGCAAAACCCAGATCGGCGCGCGCTACATTAGACAAGTCGCCAGCGGCCTGCGCTACACCCATTGCTTCGCGATAGAGATCCAGTGATTCGGACATCCGACCCGCGCGAGCGAGCGTGTGGGCATATTGATTCAGAAAACCTGCCGAGCCTCGTTGCTCGTAGTCTGATGCACGTAAGCGCTGAACGATGTCATCCCATGTTACTAGCGCCTCGGGTAATCGACCCACTGAGTGCAACGTGACGGCCTTGTTTGCCGATACTCTGAGATAGCCCAGAGAATTAGCACGACCGTTGTTCGCCAACATCGCAAGCGTTTCATCGAGCGCGTCAAGCGACTCTGCCATACGTTCGGCGCCAAAATATAAGTGCGCGATATAACCAAGCACGGGGCCACGAACGTCCACCGAAGCGTCTGCCTGACGCGCTATGTCTCGCGCCTCATTCATATAGGCAAGCGCTTGCTCTATATCCCCGCTCTGCCCGGCTTCTCGGGCAAACATTCGCAGGCAATCAACGCTCGCCTCAAGCGACGGCGCTGATAGCGACAGATACAGCGATTTTCCTTGCGCGGCGTATTGCTGTGCCAACGCTGAATCTCGCGCACTCACCGCGCCGCTGAGTCTACACAACGCCGCTGCTTGCAATGCGTTATCCTCCTGCGCCTGCGCTGCTGCGACTGTTTGCTCCAATAACGCCACTTGCTTGTCCGTCTCGCGCAAGCGTGCGTAGCGCCTCGCCAAGTCGTAGAGCGAATACGCCATGAACGGCTGCTCATTGCCATATTGCTGTTGCAGTAACGCCGTACCGCGATCGAGCAGCTGTAAAGACGTCATAGGCTCATTGTTCAGCTCATCAATCAGTCCACCAAAAAACTCATTGCTTGCCCGCGTACGCTGTTGCTCCAGCACGACCGCATCACGTTGACGATCTGCCTCCGCCGCCTGGAACACGGCGATCCCGGCCGTGCCGGCCAGCGCAGCGGCTGACGCTATCGACGCCGAAACAACGAGCACATTGCGGCGCACAAAACGAGAAAAGCGATACCACACTGTTGGTTCGCGCGCCGCGACCGGGCGGCCTTCAAGATACGCGCGCACGTCGTTCGCAAAATTATCGATCGACGAGTAGCGATCATGCGGTGCTCGCGCGAGGGCCTTGCCCAGCACTGCATCCAAATCCGAATGAATCCAAGGCACCAACATACTCGGCGGCGGCGGCACTGCGGTTTTAGCGCGCTCGATTGTTGCTGCCAGACTCAGTCCGTCAAACGAGATAGGCAAATGCGATGTCAGCAAGACATACATCAACACGCCTAACGAGTACACGTCAGTCGTAACATCAACAGTCTCACCGCTCAGCATCTCCGGACTCGCGAAGGCCGGCGTCACAGGCCGCTGTGCGTATCGCGTCATACCGCTGTCGTGATCACCGGTCTCCATGAACTTGGCAATACCGAAATCCAGAAGTCGCGCTCGACCGACGGTATCGATCAAGATGTTGTTCGGTTTCAAGTCACGATGAATAACAAGGTTGCGGTGGGCGTACTGCAATGCGTCCGCAACCTCGAGCACCAGGCGCAGGCGCGCGCGTGTATCGAGTTGGTGCTCGTTGCAATACACGTCAATTGCCTGACCATCAACAAAGTCCATAACAAAGTACGGCACGCCATCATCCGTGACACCGCCGTCCAGCAGTCCAGCAATATTTTCATGCGACAGATCAGCCAGAATTTGGCGTTCCTGAAGAAAGCGCTGACGCGCCGCATCGCTGTCCATTCCGAACGGCAGCATTTTCACTGCTGCCTTTTTTTCAAACGCATCATCCGCGCGTTCTGCGAGATAGACGCTCCCCATACCGCCGCGACCGACGCACTCCAGTAAACGCCAGCGACCAAACACCTTCCCTTCATGGACGCTGTCGTCGACATCCGCTAACGCAGAAAGACTGACGCTTTCAACCATTGCATCGAAGTACATCTCGGACTGGCTTGCCGCCTCCAGCAATGAAGACACCTCGTCGAACAACGCCCTATCTTCACCACACTGCGTTGTCAAAAACGCCATACGTACGTTTGGATCGAGGGCTAACGCTTCCGCGAACAGATGATTGGCACGCTCTGATACGAACATGCTAGCGAGGCCCTAACTCGCGATAGACCCAAGCACTGACCAGCGCCCAGTCGCGCTTTACGGTCGCAGGCGACACCTCTAGCGCTTCGGCTGTCTCAGCAATCGTCATGCCGCCAAAAACTCGACATTCGAACAAACGACAGTACCGTACGTTTTCTGCCTCCAGGCGTTCGAGTAGCGTGTTGATCTCAAGCAAGTCCTCGAGCGTATGCGCCGCAACGTTGGCAACGCCGCTAAGCGTGAGATGTTCGGCGCCGCTGCCACGTTTGGCACTCGCCATTCGTTCGGCGTAGTTGATAAGCACTTGCCGCATTGCGCGGGACGCGGTGGCAAAGAAGTGGCCGCGATTATTGAACTCGGACAGGCTTTGACCTGCCAGCTTGAGATAAGCCTCATTAATAAGAGCCGACGTATCAAGCGTGTGGTTGCCAGACCAACGTTTGCGCTGCGCTCGCGCAATCTCACGAAGCTGGCGATACACCGCATCGAACAACGCATCGTTAGCGTTGCGGTCGCCGTTAGCTGCCGCTGCCAACAATAAGGTGATATCCGAAGTCTCTCCCAATCCGGCACCTCGCCAAAGAAACGCCCACGCGGGGATAACGCGTGGGAATTTCTGGTTACGAAAACCTTGGCAAAGCTTAGCATGAGTCGACTCGCCTAAGGTGCGATGAAGTGCGTGGCACCGTACTCAAGGATGCCGTCATAGAACCAAACCACGATCGCATTGCCGTTTCGGTCCATACCGATATGCGGCTCAATCGCTGCTTCGTTAACGTCGTCGTCATCGATCTGCTCAGGTGGGGTCCAGATACCGTCGTCGATCGAAAACCTGCTTGCACGAATTCGCGAATCGAACTGTCCGCTAGGTGCAATATTCTGCGACCAGACCACGATCGCGTTGCCGGCATCATCGGCGGCGATATCCAATCCGGTGTCAAGTGGGTTAGCACTGCCGGCGACATTCTCAAGCAATACCGGCGTCTCCCATAGTTGCGTGGCGGGGTCATAGCGATTCACGTAGACATCGTAAACAGCGCTTTGCACTTCTTGAAACCACGCCGCAAAGATCATCCCATCTCCGGCTTGCGCAAATTTCGGTAACACGGCATCTTCGCCGGCGGATGATTGAATGGAGCCGGTGGTCGACCACGAAAGCGTCGCATCATCAAACGTCCAGAGCTCAACGACATCGTCTGCGCCGCTCGTGATTTGTGTGATCAGCGCCGGCGTGCCATCGCGCAACAGGCCGAGGAACTCGTTGCGTGCAAAGTCCAGCTCCGCCACGCGCGTAGGCCCCGACCAGCTATCCGTTGCGCTATCGTAGTAGTCGAAATAGTTACCGGTTAACGCCGAATCACTGAAACTCTGAAACCAGTACACAAGACGATTACCGGTATCGTCGATAACAACTTGCGGCTCCCGCGCACTGCCGGTTTCATCGAGTTCCGCTAACTCAACACCAGCCCAGCTTTCCGACAGGCCGTCGAATCGGTCGCGGTAGATGTCGCTCGGATCCGAGTTGTTGCCATTGCTTTCAAAAGCCAATATCGCATCACCGGCACTATTGCTGTCAAGATCGACGTAGAAACCTTGCTCTGGCGAAATATCCAATAATTCCCAAACACCACCCGTTGTGTACAGCGCGCTTTGCACGTCGGTGCGAGAGGGCCATGCCGCGAGAATGCGATTGTTATCGAGCATCGTAATGCTCGGGTCCTGTGCAAAGCCGATACGAAGACTGCCTCCAGTGGGCTCCGGATCAAGCCAGGTGCCATTGAAGAACCGTGCGACAAGCAAGGGATTTTCAAATGTCGACGGATCCGTAGGACCAATCAATACGGCGGCGCCGTTACCGTCCGGATGCATCGCAACGCTGTGATAATCGAAACGGCCGCCGAGTGTTATTGGCGTCTGCCAGCCCGGCGTACCGTCGTCATTGACAATCGTTCCGGTCGCGACGTTATCTTGTACAACAGCGTTGGTGGACACGTTGGTGAGCGTGAGCAAATACGTTTCATCAGGCTCGTTGTCGGTGTCAGCGAGAATGGACACGGGAATATCAATGCTCGACTGTCCAGCCGGAATCTGTAGCGCACCACTGGTAGTGACATAGTCTTGCCCTGCCACAGCGGTTCCATCGCTCGTCATATAGTCAAAGCTCACAACATTGAGCGCCGGCATATCAAGCGAGACCGTGAAGCGCTGCTCGGTGTCAATGTCATTTTCCTCTTGATTCGCGGTATCAGCCACGCTCAAGCGAACGAGCGGCTCATCGGTCAAAATCGTGCCAATGCCGCTGGTGCGGGCAAACTCGGCGTCACCAGAAAGGTCACTAAGCCGCACACGGAAGGTCTCGTCGTCTTCCGAAAACGTATCACCGATTGCCGATATGACGATCGTCGTTGACACCTCGCCGGTTGGAATCGTGATTTGTCCATTGGCGGCGTTGTAGTCAACACTGGCTAACGCCGAGCCATCCTCTGTGACGTATTGCGCGGAGACGGGTGTCGTCGCCGGCGTGTCCAGTATCACAGAAAACGTCAATTCAGCAGTGCCGCTATCGCCTTCCACTGCTTCCGCATCGCCGATGCTCAGCCGCGGTGACTCATCCTGCGACGTACCATCGTTATCCGCGATCGTACCGATGACCGTTGTCGCTGGCACCGTCAGCACTCCCGGAACATTGGAAACTGTCAGAGAAAAGGACTCATCGTCTTCCGCCTCTGTATCGTTAATCACGATTACCGGGACTCGTGCAGACGTCGCGCCTGCAGCAATGGTGATGCTCGTGGTCACATCTTCGTAGTCGACGCCACTGACCGCAGTCAAACCGGCTGTTTGCACATCGAACGATACATCGTCTACCAGCGGCTCAGTCAACAAAAAGAGAAACTGCATTGTCGTGGTGCCCACATCACCTTCGGTAACACCCGCAGGCTGCAGCGCCAGCATCGGATCCACTTCGCCGTTGTCGTTATCGAGAATCGTCGCGAAAGCAACGGCCTGATCGAGTGTGGCAAGACCTTGTACATCGGAAAGCGTTACCAGAAAAAATTCCGCTGCTTCTGGCGCAGTATCGCCGATCACATCAATGGCTATGGATGTGCTGCTAGCGCCAGCAGGGATGGTGATACTATCGCTACGGTTCGTATAATCGTCGCCCGCCAAAGCAGTGCCATCGCTAGTAACAAAACTGACCGTAACGTCTTCCGGCGTTACCGCGTCCAGCGAGACAGGCATTGACACCGCGCGCGTACCTGAATCGGTCTCCGTAACACCTGCCGGCCCTATAGACACCTTGGCAAAGTCATCATTGAGAATTAGCCCGGTCGCCTCATCAACAGCGATGCGCGCGTTGGCTGAGGCGTTCAGGAGATTGACGACGAACTGTTCATCCGCCTCAACATCAGTATCCCCGTTCACGTTAATCGAAAAAGACGCAAGCGTATCGCCTTCCGCGATCGACAACGCGCCGGTTGCCGCGGTGTAATCACTTCCGGTAACAGCAGCAGCATCGGAGGCGGCATAGTCGACGGTGACCTCGCCTAGTCCCGGCCGATCCATGGACACAGTAAACATCATTGCTGTTGTGCCTGAATCACCTTCCGGCTGTGTCGCCGCCTGGATCGTCAAGAACGGGAAATCGTTGTTGATAATGAGCCCCGCACCGACGCCCGTACCAATGGTCGCGTTAACCGGATTACTCAGCTCCACGCTCATTCCTTCGTCGCGCTCGATATCGGTATCCCCAATAATCGGTACGGATATGACGCCGCTCGTAGCGCCTGACGAGATTGTCAGCACCCCTGACGTTGGAGTGTAGTCTGTTGCGTCCGCATCGCCATCCAGCGTCGTAAAGTCGACAGTGACATCGCTTGTAGCAGATGCGCTCAGCGTGACAGTGAATTCAAGGTCCTGCGTAGCGCTGTCACCTTCTGTCAGCGTCGCATCAGCGATTGAGAGCGATGGCGTCGTTGTGCCACCACCGCCGCCGGTGTCGCCGTTGTCAGCGGAATCGCTGCCGCCACCGCCACCGCAGGCGGCGAGAAATAGCGTCAGCACAGTTGCGCTTGATAGTCTGGAAATCGTGTTCATTGTGATTGCTCTTAAGGTATCCATACCTAGAACAACCGGAACGCTCGTCAGACTGGCTCATTGGGTCCGCTTTTTTTGGCACCAACGCGGGACACGCGATGCACTTCGGACTGGCGGATTCACTCCGCCAGCATCACGGGCAGTACCCGAACAGACCTTGATCGATGATTTTTCGCGCAACGCACTCGGGCACAAGCTCAACCCAACGTTGGTCATTGTCGACAATTAGTTTCAACACATCTGGCGAGTGAATATCCAGATAGTGCTCGGAAATGTCCGTGAGCGGCAGAATGCTGCCGCGTTCGTGCAGATAGCGAAACAAATGCTGCAGTGAATGGTTTAGAGACAGGCTGTCGGCGTACTCTAACGTGCCGGTCTGCTGATTTTTCAAAGGGTAGACGAGTAGTGTGATTTGCTTCTTGAACAGTCGACCAAGACCTTCTAGAGCGCCGCCCTCGAGATCTTCGTAGAACCGCTCATCGAACACACCACGCAAATTGCTCAAGCCCATCGCCAAACCGATGGGTGCCGGTGTGTAACGAGACAAATAGGCAGCCAACCGGTGGTACTCACGGAAGTCTGACACCATGACCATGCAGCCCGTTGCAGCGGCAACCTCAGCACGGCTCACGAAATCTTCGAGGCAGACATCGCTGTCGTCTTTCAGATTGTCCATCGAGATTTCCATGATCGGCAAGATCTCTCGATCCGTCTCACCGCAGACAGTTTGAAATGCCCGCATTCCAGCATTCAGGATATCCATGTTGACGTGCGTTACCGGTCTGAATCGACCGCGTTGCACGAGTAACGGATGTTTTCTGAGCGCAGCCGACGGTTGCAAGACGTGACCGTCAGACGAGAACATCGCCGCACCCGTCAATCCGAGTTGCACGAGCCGCAGACTCAAGACGCGATTATCCACGCCGGACAAAGCTGGCCCGCTGACGTCGATCATATCGACTTCAACCCTGCCTTGCTGAACGCCATCCACCAATGAAGCCACTAGCGTGTCTGGTTGATCATGCAACGTGCAGGCAGCGTGGATCAGATTCACGCCGATGATTCCGAGCGCTTCCTGCTGCGCGGCGTTGTTGTCATCCATCATGCGCACATGGACGATGACACGACTATCCGCGGCATGACCGTCTGTCTGAAACTGAATACCTAGCCAACCGTGACACTCATTAGTGCCATGATAGTTTCTCGCCGAGACCGTGTCGGCGAACGTAAAAAACGATGTCGATGTGCCGCGCGCGTCTGACAAGCGTTGTTGCAACAGCTGCTGCTCGTAGTCAAGCATCGCCTCCAGACGAGGCCGACTCACGTACCGTTGGCAGCTACCGTAAATTGCATCGCTGACTTGCATGTCGTAGGCCGACATACTCTTGGCTACTGTCCCGGCGGCGCCACCTGCCTGAAAAAACCAACGCACGACCTCCTGGCCAGCTCCGATTTCGGCAAATGTGCCATAGCGTTTCGGGTCTAGATTGATCTGCAACGCCTTTTGCAGCGTTGATACCGGCTCCGTCTGGTCTTGCATATGCACTCTGCGCGTTACGACATTAGGGGTGTCGGCAGGAATACGCGTAACTTGACTAGTTCAGTACCTTATATCCGCGTCCGCGCATGCATTTTTTGACCACCCGCTCTTGCTCCCGCTTGTTATCCAGGCCCGAGCGAGCACCACCAGACACACCGCCGTAACCCGCACCCTGTGCGGCGTCGCCGGTAATGGCGCCAAGCAAACCGCCGACAGCAGCGCCGACGACAGCACCACGCGCTGTGCCCTCAGTCACACTGACCTCACTGGCGTACAGCTCACATTCCTGCAAATCTTGCTTGTAAACAGCCATGTCGACGCCTTTAGTGTCGACGATAGGGCCCGGATGAGATGCGCAACCAGCGACAGCAAAAAACGCCACACAAACGAGCGGACGCATCCGTCTCAAAGAATCATTAAGAACATTCATACAAGCTCCTTGGCAGCAAACACACGCAACTATCGCAACAGTGTCATAGCGCGCATGGCGCTGCCACCGAAAGTACGAACAACAATTGCGGGTACAAGGTCTCTAGACTGTCATTCGCGTTATTGGTTCCGGACATTACCCACGCACGTAGTTTGGCGATGCGGGTAGATTCACAGGTGCGTAGCTCGCACCTGCATTGACTTGCTTTGCGACGGAATTATGCACCGCACACTCGATCGAAATCGGACGATCACTGCGGCCATAGGGTTTCCAGATACCGGTGAAGCAATCATGAACGTGCCCGGGTACCTTAGGATTCACATGCCGATCGATGTAGCTCTTCTTGAACTTCAGGCCGTGCGCTGCACCGCGGTGAATCATCCATTTCAAAGCCACATCAGACAGATCCATCGCTGCGCAGCCGCCACCGACATCCGAATGTGACCCGGTAAACCACACTTCACTCACGCGCGGATCTTCGGACCATCGCAATACCGGGAAGAACTTTCGGCATTCATCCACAGCCATGGCGTGATAGCCGGCAACAACATTGGCGCTCAACGTTGCGTCATTATAATCCGCGTCGTTGGTCGCCTTAACGGTATCCCAAACTCCCAGCATCTCGATCGACACATCAATGAAGCGGTGTTCAGCGCGCAATGCAGCGGCGCTATCGGAATCGCGATTCAGGTACATCTGCCAGCCTAAATCGATGTCGCCTCCTTTGCGCGGGATACCGCTGTGAGCCAACAGACCTGCCAAACGTCGCGCCGCATAAGCACCGCGACTGAAGCCGACAATAAACAGCTTGAGCGCATCGGCGTCGAAATCACTATCGGCGTAGCAGCGCCGGAGAAACCGGTAGGCACCCAGAATACGTTTATCAAGACCGTAGCCGTAGATACCGCCCGGCAATAACTCCCAGGCACGTGTCCCGGCACCGCTTTCATAGTGCTGCGTTTGTCCTCGCTTCATTAGCGCCGACAGAAACTTCACGACGTTAGTGCCACTGACGCTGCCGTCAGGCAGGCGCTCTGGTTCGTTCCACGTGCCATCCAGACCGACGATGATGTTTCGCGTTGTGGTCATTCTGACGACGGGTCCCAAACTTCCTCGTCCTCAGTATCGGTCTGAGGCGCGGAACACCACCATTCGACGGTGGTGGGCACATACAACCCAAGACTGACCACTGAAACCGCTATCAAAGCGGCGTTGGTGTGGTACTCCACGCGAAATAAATTGTCATCACCACACTTTTCTATCGCGAAAGGACGCCAGTAAAACCCGTACAACGAGCCATGGACGGTTTCACTACCGGTGATTGCATCAGGTGTGATGGCACCGGCACCTTCCAGCTCAAACGTTGAACAAGCACTCAGGAAAAGCGCGCCGGCAATCAGAGTGCCGACGCGCAGACGAGCAAAGAACTGCCTCATAGCGTCAGTGCTATTTGGGTTCCAGGGTAAACGTCATGGATTTGTATTCACCCTCACCATGATCTTCGTACATCACCATGGACTCTTTACCTTCAGGCAGATACTTGCCCACTGCCCGAGTCTTGTACGTCTTGCCAGTCACCGGATGTGTGCTTTCACCATGCAACACCATCGCTTCTTCATCGGCATCCCATGCGCCGTGCATCACGAGCAATCCCGTTGACATGTTGTCTGTCCATGTCGACCAATATTTTTGCGTGACATTGTCAAAGCCTGTGCGACCCCGACCTTCAAACGGTGCCCCCATGACCTGACCTTTCCAGCTTTCGTTCATTACCCGGCCATTGAGATCCATCGTGCGCTCAACACTCATCTGACTCACTAAGGGATCGCCACCAGGCTCCATAAAGAACGCCATGCTGGCCTTGAAACTGCCTACACCCTTAGCCAATTTCGCATGAGCATCACCCGGCGTTGCGGCGGCGGCCATAGCCTGCATTGCAGCCGCTTCGTCCATGGCAGCATCTACTGTAGCTTCACCTTTCTCATGGTGTCCTGCGAACGCAGTCGCAGCCAAAAGCGCAAGAGCGCCAACGAATATCCATTGCTTCATGATGTCGTCTCCCCGGTTGATCGAGCCTTGAGTATAAACCGAGTCGGCGATTCTGACGCAACCAGTCCGACTCAAGTGCCGCAATATGTGCGTAATACTTGCTCTTCGGGTCGCGGTGGAACTGCGTATTGCGCGTAACGTTCCTGCGCATCGAAGGGTTGACTCAGCGCCACACGCAGCTCATCAAAGATGCTGTAGTCAGCATTGATACCGGCGGTAATCGCGCGTTCAATCTGGTGATTGCGGGGAATAAACATGGGATTCACAGCATTCATGGAACGACGAGTATCGGGCTTGCTGCCGGGTTGGCGTTGCACGCGCCGCAACCATCGAGTTTCGAAATCACCAAAGCGCGGCGCTGAGTCTTCATCCAATTGATCTGCCAACGCACGGAAGCTCTGCGTGTAATCAAGCTGATGCAACTGCAGGTAGCCAAGCCATTCCTGCACGAGTTCATTATCAGCCAGCAAGTCGTCGGACTCGGTGTCGTCGATGCCTAGCTTCACGCGCATACGTCGGTAGTAACTCGACTCAAACAACGACTTCACACGCGCGAGTTGCAGCTCAAAAGCGGCTTGATCTTCGTCGAGTAGCAACAAACATTCAGCCAGTCGCGTCAGATTCCAGTGCACAATCGCAGGCTGTTGATTGAATGCGTAGCGACCGCCGTGATCGATAGAGCTGAAGACTTTCTCTGCATGAAATGCATCCATGAATGCGCATGGACCGTAATCCAGCGTCTCACCAGAAATCGCCATATTGTCTGTATTCATGACACCGTGGATGAATCCGATGCTCATCCAATGCGCGACAAGTTGCGTTTGGGCCTCCAGCACGCGTTCAAACAGTGCAAGATAAGGCTGCGATTGCGATGCAACGTTAGGTGCATGTCGTGCGATCGCAAAATCAGCGAGTGCCTTTACGCCTGCGACATCCCGACGCGCGGCGAAGTACTCGAACGTACCTATACGAATATGGCTCGACGCAATCCGTGTCAGTACGCCACCGGGCAACGCAGTCTCGCGATGAACCGTCTCGCCAGTAGCGACCGCCGCCAGCGCACGCGTGGTCGGCACACCTAGCGCGTGCATGGCTTCACTGACAAGAAACTCGCGAATGACCGGGCCTAATGAAGACTTGCCATCACCGCGTCGGGAAAAAGGCGTACGCCCTGAACCTTTTAGCTGTATATCGTAACGTCGTCCGTGATGATCCACGACGTCGCCGAGCAACACCGCGCGACCGTCACCGAGCTGCGGCGAGAAGTGACCGAATTGGTGGCCGGCATACGCCAGTGCGATAGGGTCCGCGCCCGGCAGGATAACGTTACCGCCAAAAATGTCGGCAAGCTCAGCGCTATCACCTAGTTGATCCAAGCCAAGATCAACAG
>JBCBZK010000147.1:0-8544 GCA_039815365.1 Pseudomonadota bacterium
ACAAGACATCGCGAACATGTTCATTGACCGCGGTGCCGTCAAGATAGTGAACCATGCGCCCGAACTTCTCGACGCCTTGCAAAGCCTGTTCGCAAACGAAGCGGCGCGCCAGCAGATGATCGATCGCGCGTCCGCCCTAATGGATGAGAATCGTGGTGCTGTCCAACGGCTGCTACAGCAGCTTGAACCGTTGATTAAGCCTTGAATCGAGCGATCGTTGCCGCTTTGGCAAGCGACGTTTGTCGTCGTGTCCTGCCACCGCTATTGAATCAACAATTTGTTGATCGTTTCCAGATCCTGTACACGTAGATTGCCTGACGCCTCTTTCAAACGAAGTACGTTCAAGAGATAGTCATAACGAGCGCGCAGGAACTGTGTGCGGGCGTTGAACAGATTGCGCTGTGCATCGAGGACATCGACAGTCGTACGCGTGCCGACCTCAAAGCCTGCCTGCGTCGCTTCAAGCGCCGTCTCACTCGAGCGCATCGCTTGCTCCAGTGCTTTGGTGCGTGATACTTCGGTCAACACGCCGAGGTAGGCGTCACGGGTCAGTCGTTCGGTCTCGCGCGCGATACGTTGCACGCGCTCGCGTGCCGCTCGGTGCAGGAACACGGCTTCGCGAATACGCGAAGAGGTTCGAAACCCGGAAAAAACGGGCACGCTGAATTGCAATGTAATGCTATCGGTTTCTGAGGACGAGAAAATATCGGTAAACGGTGAGTTGTTGTTCGACCGCTCCAGGTCTGTTTCGTTGTTGCCACGTCGCACGACTAAGTCGAGAGTCGGGTAACGACCACCTCGGCGGACGCTGACTTCCTTGCTCGCGATTTCGGACTCGATACGACTGGCCACAAGCGTCAGGTTCTGCGCGAGCGCTTGCTCTACCCAGGCTTGCTCGTTCGCCGGTTCGGGTGAGACAAGCGGAATACTACCGCCAGGTTTGGCAAGATCATTGGCGTTGCTGCCGGTGATCTCCGCCAGAAGATAGTTGGCCGTTGCGAGCGTACGTTTGGCAGCAATTTCATCAGCGACCGATTGGTCAAAGGCCGCCTGTGATTCCTGCACGTCGGTGATCGCGATCAAACCAACTTCGAAACGCTTTTGCGATTGATCCAGTTGTTTGGCGATAGCGAGACGATTGGCCTCACTGGCTTCGAGTGCGTCGGTCGCCGCCAATACGTCGAAGTAGCGTTCGGAAACCCGTAGCAGCAGGTTCTGTTGTGCTGCCTCGTACTGTGCGTCGGCCTGCGCGACACGTTTTCCTGCTTGTTGCAGGCCGGCAATCTGGTCCCACCGGAATACGGTTTGCGTGAGCTCTACTTGCCAACCGGTGTTTACAATATTCGGGGTCTCTATTGGCGTCGCTGTCGTAATCGTCTCGCGGGTTGCGGGTTTTAATGCGGTAAACGACTCTTCACCGTTTGAGTCTTGCCGCGTCTCATTCGCCGTCGCATTGATCTGCGGAAACAGCAAACCACGGGCCTGCGGCGCAGCCTCGGCGCTAGCCATACGGTTGGCCTCTGCTTCCCGGATGGTTGGATCGGACTGTAGTGCCCGTTGGTAAATATCGAGCAAATCTTCAGAATGGGCAGCGCCTGAGAGCGCAATCGCCACAGCGGCTAGGGCAAGACGAGAAATGTTCATAGGGTGGCAACGGTCTCAGTTAGTAATGGTGTTATAGTCTAGTAGCACACTATATCGGTGGGGTGGTGACCGGGTCAATAGCGAGCGATCTGTGAATCAACGTCAACAGACCAGCGATCGATGCCGCCTGTGATGTTATAGACGTCTGTAAACCCATTTGCGTTTAGAAATTGCATCGCGTGCGTGCTGCGAACCCCGCTGTGG
The DNA here is from genome assembly GCA_039815365.1 of Pseudomonadota bacterium. Lineage (GTDB taxonomy): Bacteria > Pseudomonadota > Gammaproteobacteria > Steroidobacterales > Woeseiaceae > CALBPI01. Next base: position 1,849 of record JBCBZK010000147.1, read on the forward strand.
CATAGCAGCGCCAGTGTTTCGTTCTCGGGCAGCTCTGCGAGCCGGGCCGGCAGTTCTCCCAGCGGGATGTTAAGACTGCCTGCCACAGCGGCGATATCGCGCTCCCAATTCTCACGCACATCAACGACCGTGAGCGCAACTGATGCGTCGGATAGCGCCTCTGCGACCGCGCTTGGCGTCATTTCTCCAGCCATCCTAGAAGACCAGCCTGGCGGGTGCCTCAAAGCCATGTAGCAGCGGCAACGCTGTCTCAAACACGGATTCGCGGACCCATCGCTCGTTGCTGGCTTTGCGAATGCGCATCGCGCTCGCGTTGGCACCGCGACCACACACGACAAACAGCCGACCGCCATCGTTCAGCAGTGCCTCAAACGGCGCTGTGGCGGTGTCGATGCTGCCGCCGACCACGACCACGTCATAGCGGCGTTCCGGCATGCTCTGTGCGACGTCGCGCTGTTCTACCGTTACGTTGTCAATGCCTGCCGCAGTCAGATTATTGCGCGTCATCTCAACCATTGCTTCGAGCCGATCCAGAGCATGTACTTCGCGTCCGAGCGTCGCCAAACAGGCTGTCAGAAAACCACTACCACAGCCGATTTCAAGAATGCTGTCACTTGCCTTGATGTTGAGCTCTTGCAGAATTCGCCCTTCGAGCTTTGGTGCGAACATGCTTTGCCCATGCCCGAGTGGGATCGGCGCATCGGCGAATGCTGCGCTACGCCAGCCGGGTTGGACGAAATTTTCGCGCTTGAGCGTTGCGAGCGTTTCCAGCACATCGGGGGACAATACGTCCCAGGCACGTACTTGTTGAAGCACCATCTGGCGCCGCGCAAGATCGGTATTCATCTCATGATTTCCTGACAACTTTACAACCATTATTATTTCACAGCCTCGGCGGTCCCGATAGCAACTAGCACGCTTACTGCGTGTTATGGTTAATCGTGCCAATCAAGGGCGCAGCGATCAGCTAGTCTACGGGTTATTATAATGATAACGACGTCGCGCTCACCGGGGTTCCACGGCTGTTACGTGTACGAACTTCGTTAGGTCTGCTACACAGCAGTCGTCTCAATGAAGAGACCAAGTAGCAATCCTCGCAGAATAGAGTCAGCGATACGACAGGGGTAGACGTTCCGCATGTCGAGCTTTCAGTTCATGCTCTTAGTTGGGTTCGGTGCGCTCGCGCTGATCGCAAGCGTCGTTGCGCTTGTGTTCTGGCGTCGCTATCGTGGCCTGACTGACGCTGTGGGCGAGCTCAATGCAGACATACGCAACGTCGCCACGGATGCATCAGTCGGGCGACGTTTGTCTGGTAGCGACGAACGCACGCAACCCGTTGGCGAGACGGTCAACCAACTGTTCGATGCCTTAGCTGCAAAAGAGCTTGCGATCAGTGAACGTGATCAGTGGTTTTCGCGGTTTGCGGAGGCGCTCCCGGAAGTCGCTTTGATTCACGATAAGCGAATCCTGTTCGCCAACGCGGCTGCTGCGTCTCTTATTGGCGTCGACGGTACCTCGTTGCTCGGCAAGCCCGTCAGCGACCTGGTTAAACCCCCGTACCGCGCATTGATTCGTCAGACCACAGCGCGGCGTCTGGCTGGCGAGCACATTCCGTCAGCACTGCAGCTGCAACTGATCAGCGCAGAGCATGGTGCTCTGTGGGTGGAGGCGACCAGCGTGCTGACCGAGTACAACTCGCAACCAGCGATACTGACAATCGCCCGCGATATTTCCGATAGCAAAGCTGTTCACGCCGATACCAATGCCAGCGGGCGACTGCCTGCGATGGCCTTGCAGTCCATGGCGGAATCGGTGGTCACGACGGACCGTCAGGGTGTTGTCACGACGCTCAATGGTGCGGCGTGTGACATTCTTGGCGTGCTCGAACGCGACGCGATTGGGATGCCGTTCGGTCGTCTGGCAACACTGGTCGACGAGACTGACCACAAAGCGTTAGGTAACCCGGTTGAGAAATGTCTGGCATTGCGGCAACGCGTCAACATGGGCCGGCGAGCGCTGTTGCTCAAAAAATCCGGGGCAGACGCCTGCTCGGTTGAATTGACGGCGTCACCTATCGAAAACGCTGCGGGAGAGTTGTTGGGTGTCACGGTTGTGTTCCACGATGTCAGCGAGATGCGCGGGCAGGCGCGCGAAATCAGCTATCAGGCCAGTCACGATGCGCTCACGGGGCTCATCAATCGTCGGGAATTCGAGCATCGTGTGGAGCGTGCGACAACCGCGGTGCGTAGTGATCAGTCTCAGTATGTATTGGCCTATCTCGATCTCGATCGCTTCAAGCTAGTGAATGATGGATGTGGTCATCAGGCCGGTGATGATCTATTGCGCAAAGTCGCTGGATTGCTGCGCGAGCAAGTGCGGGACAGCGATTCGGTCGCACGTATCGGCGGCGATGAGTTCGCGATGTTGTTGCCGGGCTGTCCATTGGAAAAAGCCCAACACATTGCCGACGCAACCTGCAAAGCGATCGCTGACTATCGTTTTGTGTGGCGTGACCGGATCTTTACGATTGGCGTCAGTATTGGTTTGCTCGAAATTCGTGAATCGAGCGGCAATGTTCAGGATGTGTTGGCCGCTGCCGACTCAGCGTGCTACATGGCTAAGCGCAGTGGCCGCGGTCAGGTGCATGTTTATTCAGAGACTGACGAGATTATTGCGCGCGAGCGTGGCGAAATTCGCTGGTTGCAGCGCTTGCAAGGGGCGCTCAAGGAAGGTCGATTCGGCCTTGCGGTGCAACCGATTATTTCTTTGGGTAGCGAGCGTCCAGCAGGCCCCGCGTGCGAGGTGTTGCTGCGTTTGCGCCGCCGTCATGGCGAGTTGATCCAGCCTACTGAATTTCTGGCCGCGGCCGAGCGTTACCAGTTGATGCCGGAGATTGATCGTTGGGTGGTACGCGCAACGTTTGATGCGATTGCCAACAACGAACTCGTACTGCCGAATCGACGAAGCTGCGGCATTAACCTCTCAGGACAGACGCTGTCCGATGAGGGTTTTCTGGAATACGTTGTGGACGCGCTCGACGTTACCGGTATCTCTCCAGAGATGGTGTGCTTTGAGGTTACCGAAGAGTCAGTCTACGCAAACTTCGCAAATGCACGACGATTTATCGAAGTGCTGCACGGCATGGGTAGCCGGTTTGCATTGGATAACTACGGCAGTGCGCCAGGGGCATTCACGCGATTACGCGATCTGCCTTTGGATTTTTTGAAAATCGACGGCAGGTTAACGCGTAATCTTGCTGAGGACCCGGTCAATCAAGAAGTCGTGTCCTCAATGATCAGGCTTGCTCGCACGATGAAGTTTCAGACGGTTGCCGAGCAGGTTGAGGAGCAGGATGACTTCGATACATTGCGCGATCTGGGTGTCGACTTTGCACAAGGTTTCTTTATTCGTTCGCCGGCGTTGCTCGGCAGCGGGAACGTTCATTAGGGCGCTGCGTAAGGTTTGCAGCTCTTCGCTGTGCGCTAGCACCGACCCCTGCGTGTTTGCGGCAGTATATTGCGTCGCAGGTGCACAAAAAAACGCCCCGTCACCGCATTGATGACGAGGCGTTTTAGCAAGCCCTACCGATGCCAGGGCGTTCGGGTGCTTAGCTTAAGCACTAAACCAATAACGGCACGATCAACAATGCAACGATATTGATGATTTTGATCAGTGGGTTGATCGCCGGGCCGGCCGTGTCTTTGTACGGATCGCCAACGGTGTCGCCCGTGACAGCGGCTTTGTGCGCGTCCGAGCCTTTGCCACCGCAGTTACCGTCTTCGATGTACTTCTTGGCGTTGTCCCACGCGCCACCGCCTGTGGTCATCGAAATCGCGACAAACAGGCCTGTGACAATTGTGCCTACCAGCAATCCACCGAGCGCTTCTGCGCCGAGCGCAAGTCCGACGATGATCGGAACAAGAATGGGTAGCAATGACGGCACAATCATCTCGCGGATGGCTGAGCGCGTGAGCAGGTCGACAGCACGTGAATAGTCGGGCTTGCCTGTGCCTTCCATGATGCCGGGGATTTCGCGGAACTGGCGGCGTACTTCTTCGACCACCGAGCCCGCTGCGCGACCGACCGCTTCCATTGCCATGGCGCCGAACAGGTAAGGCACCATGCCGCCAATGAACAAGCCGATGATCACCCGATAGTCGGACAGATCGAACGAGGCAACCTTACCGGCGCTTTCAAGCGCATGCGTGTAGTCAGCAAAGAGCACGAGCGCCGCGAGACCGGCAGAGCCAATCGCGTAGCCTTTGGTCACGGCCTTAGTGGTATTGCCGACTGCGTCAAGCTGATCCGTGATCGTGCGCACTTCTGACGGCAATTCCGCCATCTCTGCGATGCCGCCAGCGTTGTCCGTGATTGGACCGAACGCGTCAAGCGCCACAATGATGCCCGTCATCGACAGCATTGACGTTGCGGCGATCGCGATGTTGTACAGGCCGGCCAGTGTGTCGTCGGCCGGTGCGAGCTGGAACGCGCCCCAGATCGACAGACACACCGCGATGACTGGCAGTGCAGTCGACTTCATGCTGATCCCCAGACCGGCGATGATGTTAGTGGCATCGCCTGTCATAGAAGCATCAGCGATGCGCTTGACCGGGCTGTATTCCGTACTGGTGTAAAACTCGGTAATGATCACCATGGCGCCGGTAAGCGCAAGACCAATCAACGCCGAACCGAAAATACCGGTGCCGGCTTCACCCATCATCATGGTTGTGATGGGGTAGAACGCAACTGCCGCGAGCACACCCGAGACGATCATGCCTTTGTACAAGGCGCCCATGACTTTGCCGCCGTCGCTCGTACGGACGAAGAAGGTACCGACAATCGATGCGACGATCGATACAGCGCCGAGCACCAGCGGGTAGACGATGGCCTCGACACCGAGGGTCCCTGCGACCAATGAGCCGAGCAGCATAGTGGCGATGATTGTGACTGAGTAGGTTTCAAACAGATCAGCTGCCATACCGGCGCAATCGCCGACGTTATCGCCGACGTTATCTGCGATGACGCCCGGGTTGCGCGGGTCATCTTCCGGGATGCCGGCTTCGACCTTACCGACAAGATCAGCGCCAACGTCAGCGCCTTTCGTAAAGATACCGCCGCCGAGTCGGGCGAAAATCGAGATCAGAGAGCCACCGAAGGCGAGTCCGATCAATGCGTGGATCGCGTCGTCCGCGCTCTTGCCCATTTTCAGCAAAATGACGTAATAACCGGCGACGCCGAGTAAGCCCAGACCAACGACCAGTAAGCCGGTGATCGCGCCGCCACGAAACGCGACGTTTAGCGCCGGGTTCACGCCAATGGTTGCTGCCTGTGCGGTCCGTACGTTTGCGCGCACGGAGATGAACATGCCGATGTAGCCGGCTAGTGCAGACAAGACCGCGCCAACGGCAAAGCCGACGGCGACTGGCCAGCCAAGGCCCGGTACGAGAAACAGGACGATAAACAACACCACACCAACAACGCCAATTGCGGTGTATTGCCGGTTCATGTAGGCGCTGGCGCCTTCCTGGATAGCAGCAGAAATTTCCTGCATTCGGGCGTTTCCGGCCGACTGCTTCAAAATCCACTGGACAGACATTAGGCCGTACAGCACGGCAAGCACGCCCGCACCGATCGCGAGCCATAACGCTAGATCGTTACTCATTCAGATTTCCCCCCAAGGAAAGTCGCGTGGTCAATGAGCGTGTCCCGTGCCAAAGCCGACGCGTTTGTAATCACAACCCGGCCAAAGCCGGGCCGCGGCGGGTTACGTTTATACCACAAACGGTTGTTTTAATTTCGGTTTGACAGGCTTGTTTTTCAGCTCAACGTAGACAGGCAGGCCATTCTTGAAAGGCGGAAAGTCCTCGCCTCGAATCAACGGCTCGAGATAACGCCGTGCTTTGGCCGTAATGCCGAAACCGTCTTTCGTAATATAGCTGCGAGGCACGTGTTTTTCTTTGTTCGCAATGCGCGCCAGCGGCGCTTTTTCGATGCGCCACCTATAGGGCGAGTCTGAGGTGCGTTTGATCACGGGCATCACCGCGGTGTCACCCGCCAACGCCAGCTTGATTGCATGTTTGCCCACCGCATACGCCTGATCCACATCGGTTTTTGATGCCAGATGGCGTGCACTGCGTTGCAGATAGTCGGCAACCGCATAGTGATATTTATAACCTAATGCATCGCGCACCATGCTTGCGACAACAGGTGCGACGCCACCCAATTGAGCGTGCCCGAACGCATCGCGTGTGCCAGATTCGGCTAGAAAGCGCCCATCTTTGTAGCGCGCGCCTTCGGAAACCACAACGACGCAATAGCCGTAATCCTGCACGCACTGTTTGACCCGCTTCAGGAACGCCTTTTGGTTAAAAGGAATTTCCGGAAACAGAATGATGTGTGGTGCGTCTGCCTGAGTCTTGCCAGCAAGCCCCCCCGCAGCTGCGATCCAGCCGGCATGGCGTCCCATCACCTCAAGAACGAAGACTTTTGTCGAGGTTTGTGCCATGGAGGCGACATCCATTGCGGCTTCTTGAGTCGATACAGCAATATATTTGGCAACAGAACCGAAACCGGGGCAGCAATCGGTAATCGGCAAGTCGTTATCGACGGTTTTCGGGATACCGATGCACTGGATCGGAACGCCCATTTGCTTGCTCATCACCGACACTTTGTGTGCGGTATCCATCGAGTCGTTGC
>JBCBZK010000025.1:0-32299 GCA_039815365.1 Pseudomonadota bacterium
ACAAAAATAACATTAACATCGTCAAATTTATAATCAAAACCATCAAGAACAAATCTCCTCTTCCGATAAGAAATAAAGACCACAGATATAAACACACTTAACATACAAGACCATCATAACAACTACACCAACTTGTTTGGCACGCAGGCCTTTTTGTTCATCGTCGCAGGCTTGCTCGCCTTGCGACTGCAAGCACCAACCAAGCAAGACAGCCCATTGGCGCGTCTTTCGATTGCTAAATCGTAACGGAGTTAACGATGCAAAATTATGATGTGATCGTCGTCGGCGGTGGGCCGACCGGCGCTACTGCCGCAAACGACCTTGCCAAGGCAGGTCATACCGTTCTGCTGTTGGATCGCCGCGGCCGCATCAAGCCATGTGGCGGCGCTGTGCCACCGGTGCTGCTCAGGGAGTTTGATATTCCCGAGAGCGCGCTTGAAGCCAAAGTCACTGACGCACGAATGATCTCGCCGCAGTCTGAAAAAGTCGATATGTCGGTTGGCGGCTGGGTTGGCATGGTTGATCGCGCGGAGTTCGATGAATGGTTGCGTGAACGCGCGAGTTCGAACGGCGCCACTCGAATCGACGGTACCTACAAGCGTGTCGACAGCGAGGAAGGCAAACCAACCGTCATTACGTACACCGACAAGACGACCGGCGAAAGCTGCCAGGCATCTGCGCGCTACGTTATTGGCGCAGACGGTGCACGATCCCGCGTCGCGCGCTCCTGCATACCTGGCGCAGACAAGATACCGCACGTCTTTGCCTATCATGAGATCGTCGAGTCGCCGGCTGATGGCACAGGCGACTTCGATGCGAGCCGCTGCGATGTCTACTATCAAGGCGATGTGTCGCCCGATTTCTACGGCTGGGTATTCCCGCACGGAGAGCGCACCAGTATTGGTATGGGTACAGCGCATCAAGGTTATTCTCTGCGCAACGCTACCAAGCTGCTGCGCGAACGCGCAGGGCTCGCAGACACAAAGACGGTACGCACTGAAGGCGCGCCGATTCCATTGCGCCCGATGAAGCGCTGGGATAACGGCCGTGACGTGCTGGTTGCGGGCGACGCGGCAGGCGTTGTCGCACCGGCGTCTGGCGAAGGCATTTACTACGCTATGCACACCGGCAGATTGGCCGCAGAAGCAGTGGCAGAAGCGCTTGCGACAAACAACCCGAAAGCACTACGTCTTGCGCGTAAACGTTTTTCCAAAGCCCATGGCCGCGTATTCTTTATTCTCGGCTTGCTGCAAAAATTCTGGTACTCCAGCGACAAGCGTCGCGAGAAGTTCGTCAAGATCTGCCGCGACCCGGATGTACAGCATCTGACGTGGGAGGCCTACATGAACAAGAAATTGGTGCGCGCGAAACCTGTCGCGCACGTACGAATTTTCTTCAAGGATCTAGCGCACCTGGTAGGTCTCGCACCGCGATGACGCGCAAGACGGGCCTGCAAACGACGTCACTGCGCGTCGCGCTGATAGGCTCGCTCGTCACCGCGCTGATAGGCGGCACGCTAACGCCGATCGGTCCGTGGTATCAGGCTCTCGATAAACCTGTATTCCAACCACCGGACTGGGCGTTCGGCCCCGCCTGGACCATCATCTTTATAATGGCGGCGTTCGCTGCGCATACCGCTTGGGAACGCGCGACGTCAGCGGCAACCCGTGGTTGGGTCGTTGCGTTGTTCGTCGCAAATGCGCTGCTGAACATGGGCTGGAGTTTCTTGTTCTTTTTCAGCCAACGACCCGATCTTGCGCTGTTGGAATCATGCGTTTTGTGGCTTTCTATTGTTGCGATCGTCGTATTTACCGCGCGCTTCGCCAGGCTGTCCGCACTGCTGATGTTGCCCTACCTTGCCTGGGTCAGCTTCGCCACCGTTCTCAATCGCGCCATCGTGACGCTGAACGCGCCTTTTGTCTAAACACTGAACGCATACGACAATTTTGCACGCATAAAAAAAAAGGCGCCACAACAGTGGCGCCTTTTTGGTACAGCAAATGTGCTGCGTCGTGCTTTAGCCTTTTCGGTTGTAGCTCGCACACCAGCCATTGGCATTCACGGCCTTACCCGCAAAGATTGAGCAAGCGCCCCATCCGTCTTCACCCGCAATGAACAATGCACAATTGTTGCACGCTTCATTCGCGGCAGTACCACGACCGGGATACTTGCCCATATCGATCTTGCTCGCGTCGTGCTTATAACCCAACGCTGATGCAACGGCATCGTCTTCTTTAAGCTTGGGCAAACCGCCCGCCGTGCCAGACACAGCGTCTTTCGCGCTGTCCATCATGTCGCCAGCAGTATCTTTCGCTGAGTCAACGGCATCACCTGCCGCGTCCATAGCGCTGCCCGCAGCTTCTTTCGCCGCGTCTTTGGCATCACCGGCCATCTCACCGGCTTTGTCCATCGCATCGCCAGCCATGTCGCCCGCAGCATCAGCCGCATCGGCTACGGCATCTTTCGCGTCGCCCGCCATCTCACCGGCTTTGTCCATCGCATCGCCAGCCATTTCGCCCGCAGAATCAGCGGCGTCTGAAACAGCGTCAGCAGCACCGTCAGCAACTGCCGCTGCTTTGTCGGCCGCGCTTTCAGCAGCATCTGCTGCTTTTTCTGCAACGGTCTTGCCGTCATCGCCACCGGAGCACGCAACCAGTCCTGACAATGGCAGTACAACTGCAGACCCCGCAGCGAGTTTTACCAACCTACGACGCTGCTCGTCAGTTTTCATATCATCTTCGTGCATGAGATTCCCCTTATGGTCAATGCAAATCAGTGGCAATGGTAATGTATCGGCCGACCTACACGCAAAGCGCTAGCTCGCTCATCACCAAATGAGACAATGTTTAACAGAGCTGAGAAGGCTCGCAGTATTTAGTTTCTATTGAGAGTAATGAGCACGAGGCTTGCTCCAACCCAATGAAGCGGACTCTTTTTATATTTAAAACAAGTGCTTATTGTTTTTTCGCACCACGCCCGGACGCCAGAACAAAGCGCGCCCGGCAAGACAATGCGTATTCAATCTGACCTGCCAGCCACAAACAGTAACCCAGCAACTCTGTCATTTCCTCGGCCGCAATTTTCGCCGTGCGCTGATATGCATCGCCAAGAATGCTCTCCCAAAACGGTGCGTGCCCCAGAAAATTGGCAAACACAATGACCATGAGCCCGGCGTAGATCAATGTCAGCGCAGGCGCTGCTGTCGCGACAGCTAACGAACGCTTCAGCGCGCTCATGTGCCGAGACGCGAACACGATCGTCACGGCGAGCAACAACGCGATCAAAACCTGCCAAAGGTGATCGACAATGTAGTAGTCAAGAAACAGGTCTAACTCACGAATGAACGCTGCGGCGGCCAACGCGGCCATGACCACGCCAAGGGCGAACTCGCGTCGATGCCAGCGGCCGGACTGAAGCGCAAGCACGATGACCACGAACAAGGCTGCGAGCTGCAACCACTCAACAAGCGACCACTCGCTTGTGCCCAACGTACGCGCCATATCGCTTTGCACGAGGAAACGCAAACCGTCTTCTGACGAAATCTCAATCAGGACCAGACCCGCAAAACCCAACGCGAGAATGACCGCGTAGGCAATCAACCGCACCGCTAACATGCAATCAACCGAGGCGTATTGCCGATCATCATGCGCACACCTTGCGGCAGGTCGCGCGTCACATTCGGACGCTCAAGCAACCAGTCCTTTGCATCGCAAGCATCACTATCAAACCAGGCCAACGTGGTACCTGCACGAAAGGAATAACCCCACTCATCCATGTCGAACGCCAATCGTTGTATACCGATCGCATCCACACTGGCGGCGATGCAAAGCTGCAAATAACATACGGCACTTTCTTCAAGATCATCTCCACCCGCGTCGCGATGCAAGCACTGACGTCTTGCCGCGCCCATGCAGATTGCGTGACACGCTTCGTGCAGCAGCGAGTGGATTGGTGTATCTGCTCGCACGTGTACTTGATTACCAATCAAGCCCGCCTCTGGTGCGCCCCAATACGAGCCGGGAATCTGCGCGTGGGGTGGATGCAGCATCAGGCGCAAGCCCGCTTGCTCAACGACCTGCCTAGTCGCTGCAAACGCCGCCCGACTCTGCCCTACCGTGAGCATCAATCCAACGTCGCGATTTGTCGCAGGATGCTGTCGACAAGATCGTCAACAATGAGCTCGCGCAACAACTGTTCCTCACGCACCTTGCCAAGCACTTCAAGCTCGCTCCACTGATAATCTCGGGTCAATGTCAGCGGCGGTTGCTCCAGCACAACCTCTTGATCGCGCGAGAGACTGAAAGCCGTCGTGTAAAAGACTTCGAATTCGCGCGGGATGTTTCTGGCAGACACAGACAACACGCGTTGGCCGGTGTCGACCGCGCTGAGCGACAGGCTCTGTGACGATGATGCGCTGATCACGACACCACGGTCGATCAGCTCCCGCTCCAACGCAAGGTACACATCGCTACGCGTATCGTCGGCTTGCAGTGCGACGCTTTCCATCCACTGTGGCAACGGTTGCTGACCAGCCAGTTGAAACCCACAGCCGGACAATAAAAGGCTCAGTCCCGTAAGACTGACGATCATCGATAGCCGTACTTTGGCAAGACGAACCAGCATGCCTACACAACCACGTTAACGAGTCTGCCAGGCACGACGATCACTTTACGTACGTCTTTGCCATCGATGAAGCTCTGCACGTTGCTGTCCTCGAGCGCGAGTGTTTCGAGGGTCTGTTTGTCCGTTGTTGCAGCGACTCGCAGGCGCGCACGTAACTTACCGTTGACCTGCACCACGATTTCAATTTCGTCACGCACCAATGCCGCTTCGTCAACGCCTGGCCAACGCTCGTCAACAACGGACGTGTCGTGCCCAAGTCCAAGCCAGAGCTCATGCGTAATGTGAGGCACAATCGGTGCCAACAACAACACAACGGTTTCCAGTGCTTCCTGACGAGTCGACTGGTCGGCTGCATCGTTTGCATCGAACGCGGCAACCGCATTCAGCAATTCCATGACACCGGCAATTGCAGTATTGAACGTGTACCGACGGCCAATATCATCAGACACCTTGGCGATGACTTCATGCGTTTTGCGGCGCAGCGTTTTTTGGGCGTCGGTCGTCGCCTGCGCGCTAACGCCAGGCGTCGCGCCAGCCTCTACGTGATCAAATACGGCGCGCCACAACCGGCGCAAGAAACGAAATGCACCGGCAACGCCATCGTCAGACCATTCCAGCGCCTGCTCTGGCGGGGCAGTAAACATCATGAACAAACGCACGGTGTCGGCACCGTATTCCTCGATCATACCCTGTGGATCGACCGTATTGCCTTCGGACTTGGACATCTTACGTCCGTCCTTGAGCACCATTCCTTGCGTCAATAAATTCGTGAATGGCTCATCGGCAGAGGACAACCCGCAGTCGCGCATCAACTTCTGGAAGAATCGCGCATATAACAAATGCAGGATCGCGTGCTCGACGCCACCGATGTATTGGTTCACCGGCAGCCAATACTCGGCGCGTTGATCCAGCATGCTGTCTGCCTGATCGAAAGAGGCATAGCGCGCGAAGTACCACGATGATTCGAAGAATGTGTCGAAAGTATCCGTCTCGCGGCGCGCCGGTTTTCCGCACTTCGGACATGCCACGTTCAAAAACTCGAGCATGTCCTTGAGCGGTGAACCCGTGCCACTCACGACAACGTCTTCGGGCAAGACAACCGGCAAATCGCTTTCCGGCACGGGCAGCGCACCACAATCATCACAGTAAATGATCGGAATCGGCGTACCCCAATAGCGTTGCCGCGATACACCCCAGTCGCGCAGCCGATAATTCACACGACGCTCACCGTTCGACTGTGACGCAAGCTGAGTCGCAATAGCATCGAAAGCAGCCTGGAAATCCAAACCATCAAACCCAGGCGAGTTGACCGTCTTGCCTTTACCCAAATACGCGTCTTTGTTCAGATCAATGTCATCGCCGGGCAGTGCATCGATCACCTGTTTGATAGGTAATGCGTACTTCATTGCGAATTCAAAATCACGCGCATCGTGAGCAGGCACAGCCATCACCGCGCCTGTGCCATAAGACATCAACACAAAGTTTGCGACCCACAGGGGCACGCGATCGCCGGTCAACGGATGAATCGCTTCGAGACCCAGCGGCATACCTTTCTTCTCCATGGTCTCCATGGCGGCTTCAGCGGATTCGGTTTGTTTGCATTCGTCGAGAAACGCCTGCAGCTCAGGATTGTCCTTTGCCGCTTCTAACGCTAACGGGTGTTCGGCTGCGACCGCCATATACGTGACGCCGAAGATGGTGTCCGGGCGTGTCGTGAATACTTTCAACGCGCCATCGTGCTCGGCTAGCAACGGCTGCAAGGCCGCATCCAGACCAAAGCTCACCTCAACGCCCTCAGAACGACCGATCCAGTTGCGCTGCATGGTTTTGACCGGATCGGGCCAACCATCCAGCGAATCCAGAGACTCAAGCAGCTCGTCGGCGTAATCCGTAATGCGCATGAACCACTGCGGTATCTCGCGGCGCTCTACCAACGCGCCTGAGCGCCAGCCGCGGCCATCAATCACTTGCTCATTGGCGAGCACCGTGTTGTCGACGGGGTCCCAATTGACGATAGAATTCTTGCGGTAGACCAGATCTTTCTCGAACAGTTTGGTAAACAGCCACTGCTCCCAGCGATAGTACTCAGGCCGGCAGGTGGTGACCTCGCGGCGCCAGTCGTATCCCAGACCCAGCCGGTTCATCTGACCACGCATGTAATCGATGTTCTGGTAAGTCCATTCCGCGGGTGGCACGCCATTCTTGATCGCGGCATTTTCGGCGGGCATGCCGAACGCGTCCCAACCCATCGGCTGCAACACGTGCTTGCCCTGCATCCGGTGATAGCGCGCAACGACATCGCTAATCGTGAAGACGCGAACGTGACCCATGTGCAGTCGACCAGACGGGTACGGGAACATCGTCAGACAATAGTACGGATCAACGCCGTCGATTTCGTCGACTTCAAACGTGCCTTTTTCGGCCCAGTGAGTCTGAATCCGGGTCTCGATATCGGCCGGATGGTATTGGTTTTTCATGGTTGCAAACTAACAAGTACAGTCTGTGGCGAAGGATACCGGAGATTGCGCTTGATACTAAGGACAAATGGAAAATTTGGTCTACCAATCAGTGGTTCTTTGTGTCGGCGTACTTTACACACCCTTTCGCAACATCCCCTAACTCTCTGTTTCTTAGCCCGGTCTATTTTTTGCATCAGCAACAATCGTGTGTTGATCAACTTAATCAGGGACAAACAAGTGATTAGAAAACCAACAACCCTTATGCACCAGCAATGGAAAATACTGCTGCTTCTTACAGCATTCTCTACAGGAATACTCTCTAGCCGAGCCACCGCCGGACCAATCGTAGAGATAAAGAACGACACTACGCGTATCGGTGTTAGTGCAAGCATCAACTTGGAGAATGGAGGGACTCAGACACTAGCTTCTAACTACTTTGGACCTACGATCGATGCTAGCGATCTCACTCAAAGATCAGGCGGAAGTGCGATAGTCGGCGCGAATATTCTTGACGCACCTGGAGCTGATCAAGACGACAAGGCACTCGCTGCCATTAGCGCCAATGCGAGCTCGGTAGTCGAGGCTGGCCGCTTTCATGCGACAACGTTTGCGAAAGCATCGCGAAGTTATGGCGATATCGTACCGCGTTTCCCGACCATTGATGGGGTCACCGCACTCCAAACGGCAGACGTATTCTCTCGTTATACAGTTCGTATCCTAGAGGAAGACGTGGCTTTTTACGCCAACGTCTTCTCGGGCGGTCAAAGAGACTTCCTAGATGGCAGCTACTACGCGCCAGTATCGCTTAGGGTCGTAAACAGAACTACAGGCCAAGTGATAGCTACATCGTTCATTGACGATGCGCGCCGGGCAGAAGACGTCATCGGCATCCTGGAGGCAGGAAACACGTATTCAGTTCACCTTAGAACTCGAATTGTAGACACTGCAATTGGTGACTTCGACGATGAAGAGCCAGAAGTGATTTTCAATATCGAAACAGACCGTGTCAAAGTTCCAACGCCGAGCCCAGGCGGACTTATGATCATGCTTTTCGCAATAGGAATGCTGGCTCGAAAATTCTCGGTTTAATAGGAAAGGCGATGCTCAGTAGTGAGCATCGCCTTTCCTAGGCCTAGAGCGCTAGGCTCTTGCTTGATGGTATAAACGTCCGGCACAGGAACCGAAAAACGCGAGAATAAAAAGCAACGCAGCGCCTGGCGTAGGAACAGCAACAACGTTCGCGCCGTCGAAATCATAGCCTGCAACCAAATCATCATCCTGAGTTGAGTTGTTCAGAAAGAACCCTCTTAACCGATAGGTGGATCCATTTACCAAATCAATATTGAGGTCAGCTTCCTCTAAGCCACCCAAATCTAACGCAAGTCGAGCGACATCCTCGCCTGTGCTCAAATTTCGCAGGTTTAACCGAGAAACACCGCTGGCCTCTCCAAAAAACGACAGCAATCGCAAGTCCGAATCGCTCGCATGAACCGAGAAGACCAAATCCATCGTCGCCTCAGCTACGCCTCCAGTCACAGCAAAGTCTAGCCCATCAGAGAGCGCCTGTTCGTTCCGCAAAAACCAGAAGACATTGCTTGCGTCACTGCTCGGGTCGAATCTGACTCGTGAAAATCTGTCGGTTGGATTCTCATTGTTATCTGGAACATCAACATCTGCGCGAGAAATAATGGTGAGGTCAGAAAACTCTGTCGTACGTGCGGAAGTCGATTGGCTTGCCGTTACCCCTCCAAGTTCAACTGAGGCTGACGTATTGAGCTCTGTTTCAAACGATCGAATTAGGATACGCCCGGCCTCAGCATTGCTTGCAATAGACAGTGCGAATGAAAAAAGAAGTGTGATTAAGATTGTTCGCGAGTGACGCATAGCGATAGATTCCCTTCTAGTTCGTGTTGTAGTTGAAGGTTACCGAGCAATAACTGTTCCAACGTATTGCAAACAACAACTTAGTGGAACTGGAGATCCCGACTAATCCAACACTGTAAGTTGTTCCGACAGGTCAATGATGCAATCTGCGATCATGATCGATTTGTACACGCAAGTCTGAAACCATCAACGCATGAGACGAATCAGGATTGCCGCTTCTTGCCATCCAAAGCACAAAGAAATTGCGTCTTTGAATGGCTTATCCCAATCCATGACGCACTAGAATAGAGGTGAGTAGACCCACTTTCCGCCGCTCTCGTGAATCGAAAATGCAGGGCACGCCTCTCACACTTTTCTGAGTTTCAATAAGAGCGTGCGCTTGCAGACAGCCTCAATCCCAGATGCAACGAGGCCAACAGCAATTCAGGCCATCACTGTGGCGCGCAGCCGGCGTTGAATCACGGGCGCCAGCAGCACCAATGACAACAACAACGCCATCTTGTCGCCGACCAGTGTGTACGGCGTATGACCTGCGCGCAGCTCAAGCTCACCGCTTAACACAGCCGGCTCGAACGCTGGCGCGCTATCTACAACGCCACCGCGATCGTTGATGATCGCCGTGATACCCGTATTCGTGGCGCGCGCTTGCCATCGTTGCGACTCAGCCGAACGGGTACGCGCAATCTGCAAATGCTGGTGAGGGGCGATCGTATCGCCAAACCAGGCGTCGTTGCTGACGTTAACGATGAACCGTGCATCAGGGAAGAAGGTCAATTGCTCGTTTGCGTACGCATCTTCATAACAAATACTGGTTGCGATCGCATGCCCGCCGACAATTAGTGGCGTGGGTGATGCAACGCCGGCTTTGAGGTCCGAGAACGGCAAACCTTTTGCCTTCATCCAGCTGCGTATGAACGGTGGAACCGGGAAAAACTCGCCGTACGGCACCAGATGACGTTTGTCGTACCATTGCCGGTCACCCACACCCAAACGCAAGAGTGCGTTCGACACTTGACCCTCAGCGTCTCGACGCAGGATTCCCAACAACAGCTCGCTGCCCGCGCTTCCGGCCATCAATTCTAATTGATCCAGATAGCCCGGCACGCGATCGGCGACCGTCGGCACGGCAACCTCGGGTGCGAGCAACAGATCGGCGCCGGCATGATCACGCACAAAACCGCCGTACCATTGCAGCGTCGTTTCGAACTCTTCGGGTGCCCATTTGCGACTCTGATCCAAACCCAGCTGCGCGATGCGCACCGAGACACTCCCGGTCTGGCGCTCACTCCATTGCACAGGCGTTAGCAACACACCGCTGGCCGTCAGTGTGACCACAAACGCAATCGCAATGAAGCGCTCGCGCCCATCGGCTTTAACAATCCACAACAAAGTTGCTGCTGTAGCAACGATCACAAACGTCCCTAAGTAAACACCGCCTAGCGGCAACCATCCAGCGATCAGTGTTTCCGGTAACGTGTAGCCAAGGTTCAACCACGGAAAACCGCTCAACACCCAACCGCGCAGCCACTCAAGCCCGGTGTACAACGGCGCCAAAGCAAATAAAGCCACCCGCCATCGACCACCAGACAGCCGCACGCTCAAAGATGCCGTTGCGCCAAAGTACAGCGCCATGATCGCAACCATGCCGAGCATCAGGAACAACGTGAGCGCCAGCGGTGCTTTACCAATGACGGCGATCGAATGATAAAGCCAGTAAGTACCGGTCAGGAACGCACCGGCTCCAAAAGCAAAGCCAATCCAAAAGACTTTCTTAGCGTCTGGCGATATCCAACAAGTGACCCACGCGGCAAGCAGTACGGGCGTTAACCACCACCACTCAAATGGTGCGAACGCCAATGGCAATAACGCACCCAATACCAGAGCAATCAGAATTCTCATGACATGCTGCTAACGTATCACCAGCCCCGTGTTTCAGGCTGCGTCGTCCTCGCTGGCAACGATGCGTGACACGCTCAGCATATCGATACGCCGCCTGTCCGCGCGGACCACGACGAATCTGAAGCCACCGTGATCCACAACTTCACCGCGCCGCGGCATACGACCTAATTCCGTCATAACCAAGCCGCCCACGGTATCGAATTGATCGTCGGGTAACTCGCTATCAAAATGATCGTTGAAGTCATCGATGCGCGTTAGCGCGCGCACGGCGAACCTTTCGATACCGTCGCGCACGCCGTCAGCGCGAATCCACTGCGCCTCTTCCTGATCGTGTTCGTCGTCAATCTCGCCGACGATCTCTTCGAGCACATCCTCGATCGTCAGTAAGCCTGCAACGCCGCCGTACTCATCCACCACGATCGCCATGTGGTTATGGCTCGCACGAAATTCTTTCAGGAGTGTGTTCAGCCGTTTGGATTCAGGAATAAACACTGTTGAGCGCAACCAGGGCGTGACGTCTAACGGCTCGTCCATCGGCTGCCCCATGCAATTGAGCAAGTCTTTCGCAAGCAAGATACCGATAATTTCTTCGCGCTCACCATTGTGCATCGGGAAACGACTGTGACCGGATTCGATGATCGCCTTGAGCATTTCGCCAAACGGCACGCCATCTTCGAGCACCACCATTTGCGAGCGCGGCACCATGACATCTCGCACTTGAGTCTCAGATACCTCAAGCACGCCTGTTAGCATCGAGCGCTCGTCTTCGTCGAAGACGCGTTGCTCGCTCGCCTCTTCGATCAGATCAAGAATTTCTTCGCGGGTCTTGGGCTCGCTTCGCACAGCCGCAACGATACGTTGCCAGAATCCGGGCGCGGAGCCCTCTCTACTCGGGGGTTTATCTTCGCTCATGCTCTTTTGCACAACCTACAGGTGCTTGCACTATAGCAGACGCGCGCCGTGTTTCAGTGATTGGCGTACGGATTTGCAAAACCCAAACACGCCAGCGCTTCGATCTCTGTGCGCTCCATCAAATCGGCGTCATTTTCGTCTATGTGGTCGTAACCCATCAAATGCAAGCATCCATGGATGATCATATGCGACCAGTGTGCGTCTTCTGCGATGCCGGCTGAGCCCGCTTCTTCGGCCACCACGTGAGCACAAATCACAAGATCACCCGCCTCGGCAGTTTCTCCCGGCGGCACAAACGCATCTTTAGGAGCCGCAAATGACAGCACGTTCGTGGGCTTGTCACGCTGGCGCCAATCGCGATTCAGCTGCTGACTCTCGGCGCGGTCAACAATGCGCACGCCGACCCGTATTCGTTCGCCGACGGGCACATCTGCAAGGGGCGGCGCCACAGTGCCCGCGTGCGATCGCATTGCCTGTGCTGCGTTCCAAGCGGCATCTGCTGCCGCTTGCAGCATCGCAACTGGAGGCGTGTACACTGGCGCAAGACAGCTGGAAAGCTGGCAATCAACCAACAGTGTCGCGTCGCTGGCTATTCTGGCGCATCCTTGTTCTCGTAGATGTCGTAAGCATCCACGATCTTCTGCACGAGCGGGTGACGCACGACATCACGTGAGCCAAAACGTGTAATGCCGATTTCCGACACATCGCCGAGGACCCGAAGCACGTGCTTCAGACCGGAGAGCTGACCTGCCGGTAGATCGATTTGCGTGACATCACCTGTCACTACGGCCGTGGAACCAAACCCGATACGCGTTAGGAACATCTTCATCTGAGCCACAGTCGTGTTCTGCGCCTCATCAAGAATAATGAATGATTCGTTCAACGAACGGCCGCGCATGAACGCAAGCGGTGCAACCTCGATCATGTTGCGTTCGAGCATTTTTGCGACTTGCTCGTAACCCATCATTTCATACAAAGCGTCGTACATCGGTCGCAAGTACGGATCGACTTTCTGGTTGAGATCACCGGGCAAGAACCCGAGGCGCTCGCCAGCCTCGACCGCAGGGCGAACCAGAACGATTCTGCGAACTCGGTCGTTCTCCAACGCTTCAACAGCGGCGGCTACCGCCAGATACGTCTTACCCGTCCCGGCAGGGCCGATGCCGAACGCAAGATCGTGCGCCCGCACGGTCGCAAGATACCGGCTTTGGTTAGCGCCTCGCGGTTTTATCAACTTGCGTCGCGTTCTGATCACCAACTCATCGGGGCTATCGGCGACGTGAATCAATGGTTTGTCCTCAGACACTGTTGGCATTCCTGACTCCTGCAGACAGATGTGAATGTGCTCGGGCTCCAGCCTTTCATTGCTTGTCATTTCGAAAAGCTGGCGTAGTACTTTTTCGCCCGCACGAACGTTAGACTCGCCACCAACAACACGGAAGTGGTTTCCGCGATTGGCGATTTCAACATGCAGGCGTTTTTCAATATGACGAAGATGCTCGTCGAATTGGCCGATAAGGTTTGCAAGCCTTGAGTTGTCCTCAGGCTCCAATACCAAATCCCGGCTGACGGTTTGGCTAGTCAAAGTGTTTTGCAGATATCCGAAAACCGTATCATGCAGCTAACCGTACCGTGCTTTTGTGACGGATAAAAGACTTGTACCGCGCAAATTATGGCGAATAAGAACCGCAACGCAGCCACTAGGCAGATTCTGACACCGGCTGCAGCAAGCGACCGCGTAGCGAATTCGGCAGCGCTTCAGTCACAACGACGTCAGCGAAATCGCCGATCAAACGTGCCGGACCGTCGAAGTTGACCCACCGCATGTTCTCGGTGCGACCCGCTAATTGCGATGCATCTTTGCGCGCGTGGCGTTCGACCAGAACACGTTGTGTCGTGCCTACCATCGAGGCGCTGATCGCTGAGGCTTGCTGAATAATTCTCGCTTGCAAGAGTTTCAGACGTTGCTTCTTATCGTCCATCGACACAGGATCCGGCAACGAGGCGGCCGGCGTGCCAGGCCGCGCGCTGTAGATAAAGCTGAACGACTGGTCAAAACCAACGTCGGCAATCAGATTCATCGTGTCTTCAAAATCTTTGTCCGTTTCACCCGGGAATCCGACAATAAAATCTGAGCTCAAGCTGATGTCCGGGCGCGCTTCGCGCAACTTGCGGATCTTTTGCTTGTACTCAAGCGCCGTATGACCGCGCTTCATGCGCGCCAATGTGCGGTCCGAACCGCTTTGCACGGGTAGATGCAAATAGTTCGCGAGTTTCGGCACGTTTGCGTAAGCCTCGATCAAGCTGTCGGTGAACTCTACCGGATGCGAGGTCGTGAACCGGATACGTTCGACACCGGGCACTTCCGCGACATAGTGAATCAGTGTTGCCAGATCAGCGATGGCGCCATCGTGCATTGGGCCGCGATACGAATTCACATTCTGGCCCAGCAGATTGATTTCGCGCACGCCATTACCGGCGAGCTTCGCGACCTCTACGATCACATCATCAAACGGCCGACTGATTTCTTCGCCACGCGTGTAAGGCACCACACAGAATGAGCAATATTTGCTGCAACCTTCCATGACCGAGACGAACGCGGTCGGGCCCTCTGCGCGCGGCTCCGGCAAGCGATCGAATTTCTCAATCTCGGGGAACGAAATATCGACGACGCTCGCGCGTTTCGCACGCGCTTCATTCACCATGGCAGGCAGACGATGCAACGTCTGCGGACCGAACACCATGTCGACGAAAGGCGCACGCTTGGTGATCGCCTCGCCTTCCTGACTCGCTACACAACCACCCACACCAATCAGCATATCCGGCTTAGCTTGCTTCAACGGGCGCCAGCGGCCGAGCTCGGAGAACACCTTCTCAGCCGCTTTTTCGCGAATCGAACAGGTGTTTACCAGAATAATGTCGGCTTCCTCCGGCGTCTTCGCCATCGTCACA
Organism: Pseudomonadota bacterium; assembly: GCA_039815365.1. GTDB lineage: Bacteria > Pseudomonadota > Gammaproteobacteria > Steroidobacterales > Woeseiaceae > CALBPI01. The sequence continues at coordinate 14,730 of JBCBZK010000025.1, forward strand.
CCGTGCGACTCGCGCAGCACGTCTGCCATCTTCGACGAGTCGTACTCGTTCATCTGACAACCGTAGGTCTTTATATAGAGTTTCTCAGTCATGCTCGTATTTTAGCGTATTTACGGTGAGATAGGCGTGCCAGAAACGACAGTAACCGTTCGCAGGGGCGGCGTGTGCTCATCAGGGATTGCCAATGGCAAGGAGCACACCATGAATATTACGATAAATCCCAACGTGGTTGGAATTACACCCGAGTACCGCCAGCGACTCAGCGATCTTTATGACGTGCGGCAACGCCTTTCGTGGCTGCGTTGTGGCATGCGTATTTTGGTGGTAGCCGATAATTTCTTGTCCTTCGACGACCGGGACTTTGGTCTGAGCAGATTTATTGATGGTCTGAAGGCGCGCAGCCGCAATAGCGCACCGGTCACTGTAACGACCGCACATCGCGGTAACCCGACGGCATCTCGCCTGAACGGCGCAACGCCGAACTTTACGTTTGATTACGACACGCTAAAGCAATACGACCAGGTCTGGATTTTCGCAGCCGATTATCCCAGTCGCAGCGTGCAACAAGGCAACACACCGGCATCGCCAATCTCCGACGATGAGCGACAAGCCATACGCCAATTCATGGATGAAGGCGGCGGTGTGTTCGCAACCGGCGACCACGAAGATCTCGGCGTCACTGTCGGTGGATACATTCCGCGCGTGCGTAGCATGCGACGTTGGTTCTTCGGCGTCCCTAACCCGAGCCCGCAGGGAGAACCGAACGCGCCCGATGGCGCCGATACAACACGGCATGACACCAACCGCGAAGGGCATGACCCTGGCTTTAGCTTCGCCGACCAGTCTGACGATGTACCGCAGCAGATCATTCCGAAAATGTATACCACGGGCCGCCACTCGTTCATCCGCAACACCGTGATCCAAAGGCCTCACCCGGTATTGTGCGGCCCGAACGGTACGATCCGAGTATTGCCTGATCATGCCCATGAAGGTGAGTGCGAGGTGCCGGGCAACCTGGATGCGACCTATAGTATTGGCAGCGATACGTTCGATGAGTATCCAAAGGATCGTGACGGCAATCGAGTCACACCGGAAGTCATCGCCGATGCAACGATCCTTGCTGGCGCAACAGCTAGCGGCAAGCCGCCGGTTCCTGCGGGTCGCTTTGGCGTGATTGGCGCATACGACGGACATCGCGCCGGCGTTGGCCGCATTGTAGTCGATGCGACCTGGCATCACTTCATCAATATCAATCTGGTTGGCGATCGTGATTTCGGGCTGCCAGACCCGTCAGTGCCGAAATCAATGGGCTTTCTGCACACCACCGAGGGTCAGGAACATCTTGCCAACATCGAGCACTACTTCTTCAATATTGCCAAATGGCTCTCGCCGGGCGCCTTCCGGTTCTGTTTGATTCAAAGACACCTTTGGGAATATGTGCATAGCGGTCAGTTTGCACAGCGGACCAATCTGTCTGATCAGCTGCAGACCGGCGCCGCGATCCGCGAGCACCTGTACCTGCGTTTGGGTAAGTGCGAAACACTCGCAATTGTCTGGGAGCGGCTGCGTGACCTGACACTCATTGAGCAATCACCGTTGGACGTGCTCGATCCGTTCAATCCGACACCGAGACCGCAACCGGACCCTGTGCCGTTCGACCTCCAGGCAGAAGTCATTGTTGACCATGTGCTCGGTGCGACCGCCATGAACATGGTGTCGTTGTCTGACGGCAACCCCGAGCGGTTCCTTGAGAAAAACGCCGACAAACTCGGTCGCGTCGATGCGTTTGATCGCGCCTTTGACGCTGGCATTGCTGACGGCATGAATGCGCTGTCACACAACCTGGAGGACAGTGCAAAACGGCAACTCGAGATGGCAAAACAAATGAAATCGATCAAACGAACCAGTCAGGCAGCCTGACTGCTAGCACATCATGATGATGTGTTGCTTGGCCCGACCCTCGCGAGAGGGTCGGGCATTTTTAGGGACGCATGCAACTGCTATCTTGCAAAACACTCGATGGTAGCGCGACCGCAATGGAACGTTGAGGCGACAGCGAATCGCGAAAATACGCATAGCGACCTTCCATAAGCGACTTCGTCTTGGAGTCAGAGAGCGCGCCTAGATCGTTAGCGCCATCGAAAGCGGACAGCGGCAAGCCCTCAATGACGCCAGCAGCGAGGCGTCGATAGGTCCGCGCCTCACTGCGCATGAACGCAGCCTCCTCTGGCCCGATCAAGCCCCTACTCTCCTTCGTCGAAATGTCGAGATCAATAAGCTGCGCTGTGTTCATATAGGCAAGTGGCAATCCTGTGACGGCCGCGCGTTCGAATGCCACTTGCGCACTAAATCTGTCGCGAGAATTGCCCGATTGGGCGAAAGCCACTAATGCACGCCGACCTGCCTCAAGACTGGCTTCAGGGTCCTGCTCGGCAATCAACGCCATGATGTCGGTTTCAGAGTAACCGGAATACGGGTGCACACTGCGTGCTCGCAATTCACCGTTTTGCTGCCGCCAAGAGATTGCGTCGTCGCTATCAACCCAAGCAATGATCGCGCGTTTGCATTGATCGTCAGCTTCAGGTTGTGAAAGCGAGCCACCAGGGACTTGCGAATCGAGGACCACTCGCTCATGCGTAACAGGCTCTACGCTTTGTTTGTTCGCCAAGACAATATCTACCGATGCCTCGTATGGGCCATCTTCGAAAACTTCATGACGAGACAAATACACGGCCGCTATGCCATTGAGTAGCACTAAACCTGTCACTCTTGCGCGCCTCACTGCAGGCACCAATCATCAGACAAATCTGCGTAGTAGCTGTCAGGTAACTCAGATTGATGTTCAGGCAAACCGAGGGCGGCTCGCGTCGCATGATGGCGCACCACAAGTTCGCCGATCAAACGCTCCGATTCGATACGAACTTCATCGAATACGCGACTCTCGTGAAAACTGTCATGCAAGGCCGGGTACAACTGCTCCGGCATTTCGCCGTACGCTTCTATTCTGGCTCGCCATAGCACGATCTGTGCAAGCGTCAGCGAGCCCACCTCGCGTTGTCTGTGGAACACGAAGAGTAATTCTCTCGACAGCGAAAGGTAGGCCATCTCCAGACCACGAATTGCAGCTTGCTCTAGAAGCGTCACACCAATTTCGAGCTGTTCAAGATCAATGGGGTCGCGCCATGCAATCCCGCCGGCTTCGAACAAGGTCGTTGGCCTGACTGTCCCGTGGGCACGCGTCGCGCTCCAGATCTGCTTTAACCCCAACGTTTGCAATGCCTGCGCATCACCGGCATCTGCGAGACTTTGCAACTCCGCTGGCTGGAGATTGGAATACGGATACGTCTGACCTGGGTAGTCACGACTGCCACGCGATCGCAACCATTCATGCCATGGCTCAAGTTTTGCGATTCGAGTATCGATGTCCATGTCAGGACAGCGTTCACGTGTGTCGACGACGCGAGCGTCATCGTCTACGGTTAGGTCGCGGTTTTTGGTAGAAACATCTGCGGCGACACTGGGAAGATAACCGCTCGGCGACACGGGCATCGCAGCGGCTCCTTGGCTTTCAGTCGGGGCTGTTGTTTCAAATGAGCTCGGGGTCAGCCAGATCAGCAGTAGCAGCTGACAGCAAAGCAAGCCCCAAAGAAGCCTCTCCAAAAACTTCATCACCGAATTGGTCGGTTACGCGTCGCTACCCCCGCCATCCGGTTGCCACAACTCAACTTTGTTGCCGTCCGGGTCCGTAAACCAACCGAACGCACCAAATTCACTACGATCCGGCGTGCCGTGCAGCTCGGCACCGCCTGCTTTTACTTGCGCGAGCGCCTCATCAAGATCATCGACAATCAGGTTGATCATGAACGCCTGCTTGGAAGGCTCGAAGTAGTCGGTGTCAGACTTGAACGGCGTCCAGATATTGTAACCTTTAGCTGGCATGCGATCCGGCATGAACACGCAACCCCCGAAAGAGGCGTCGATCTCCAAACCAAGATGTTCTGCATACCAGGCACCTAGCGCTGCCGGATCCTTGCTCTTGAAGAAAACGCCACCGAGCGAAAGCACTTTGGCCATCCTTGTCTCCTATTGGGTGTTTGCGAGGTGTCTAAAATGGAATATCGTCGTCGAAGTCGTTAACCGCCGCTGCTGGTTGGGAGGCAGGTTGTGATTGTGGGCGCGACTGACCACCACCGCCGGACATCGGCGCACCGGCACCGCCGCGGCTGCCGAGCATTTGCATCTCGTCGGCAATGACTTCGGTTGTATAGCGATCGCGACCTTCTTTGTCCTGCCACTTGCGGGTGCGCAGCTTGCCTTCGACGTAAACCTGCGAGCCCTTGCGCAGGTACTCCGCTGATATCTCTGCCAGTCGACCGAACATCGCAATGCTGTGCCATTCGGTGCGGTCCTGCTGCTCGCCGGTTTGCTTGTCTTTCCAGCTTTCACTGGTGGCAATGCGAAGATTCGTTACAGCGCCGCCGCTCGGCATATACCGCGTTTCCGGATCCTGCCCCAGATTACCCACCAGAATTACTTTATTGATACCGCGCGCCATGCTGCTACTCCGCTATGAATCGTCCGGCGATCATCATGCCACCGGTTTTCAAAAACTACTGTCCGTATTATGCGCCCGAACGCCAATTTTTTGAACTGGCAAGCGCAAACCAGAGCGCTAAAATGACCGTCATCGTGAGCAATCCGGCATCAAAGCCCGCGCCACCGACAAACCACCCGCCAACAACACCACCAACGAACGCGCCGAAAAACTGTGATGCGGCGAACAATCCCAGGCTGGCACCGCGTTGCGCCGGGTCTGCACGTCTTGAGATCTGCGCTGGCAGCGCAGCCTCCAGATAGCTGAAACCCGCGAAGAACAACGTACAACCGGCGGCAAAGATGACCAAATGCTGACCGGAAAACAACATTGCCGCAAAGCCGGCCGTCAACATCGCGAGGGCCGGCAGTAAATAGCCGCTGCTGCGTGCCCGACCATCGCGGGCAATCAACGGGATCGCCAGCGGCAACGACAATGCGAGCGTCACGCTGTAGAGCTTCCAGTGCGCATCGGCCGGCAAACCCAGACGATCTGTCAGGGCAAACGGCACCAGGACGAAAAACGCTGTTAGTGCCGCATGAAGAATCAGGACAGCGGCGTCCAAAGCCAGTAGTTCCGGCCGCATCACAGAACGCCAATCGCGCGTCGGAGGCGCAGTGCGCGCCGCGCGCGCTGTCGGCGCGCCCAAAAATGGCGCAACCAACGCAATACCCAACAATCCCAACGCGGCTGACGACCAGAATAGACCGCGAACGCCAATGGACTCGGACAGCAACGACCCCAACACCAAGGCGAGCAGGAATGACGCACCAATACTGGCACCGTAAATCGCCATCGCCGAGGTGCGGATACTGCTGCGGGTGCGATCTGCCAACCAGGCAGACAGCGTCGCCGAGACCGCGCCGGCACCCTGCAGGAACCGACCGAGGATCACACCCCAGATCGTCTCGGCGCTGGCCGCCCGCGCACTGCCAACGACGAACACCGCCAAACCGAAAACAACCACGGGCGCGCGCCCTATCCGATCCGACAGCGCCCCATAAGGCAACTGCAATAACGCCTGCGTGACGCCATAACCACCCACTGCGATACCGATCAGCAAGGGTGTTGCACCCTGTAGCTCACCAGACCACATCGCCAGCACCGGTAACACCATAAACAGACCAAACATGCGCGAAACCGACACAACGCTCAGCCTTGCGATGAACGAAAATTCGTCTCGAGTGATGCGGGTGTCGGTGTTTTGCGATGTTTCTGTCTGCAATGTGATCTGCACTTTGCGTGGCTGGCGGGCAGCGGCGTATATTAGCAGGTTGTTTGATGTCGGCCGGGTCGTTCGCACATGCACCGTTACATACAGCTTCGTGGCGCACGCACGCATAACCTTAAAAACCTGGATTTGCAGCTACCGCGCGATCAATTGATCGTCATGACCGGTCTTTCGGGCTCAGGCAAATCATCGCTTGCGTTCGATACGATCTACGCGGAAGGACAACGCCGCTACGTCGAGTCTTTGTCCGCATACGCACGACAGTTTCTGTCGATGATGGACAAACCGGATCTTGATCACATCGAAGGTTTGTCGCCCGCCATTTCGATTGAACAAAAATCCACATCGCACAACCCGCGTTCGACCGTTGGCACTGTCACGGAAATCTACGATTATCTGCGTCTGTTGTTCGCACGTGCCGGCGTACCGCGTTGTCCCGAGCACAACGAAGTGCTGGATGCCCAGAACGTCAGTCAAATGGTCGACAAGGTGCTGGCGTTGCCAGACGGCGCGCGCCTCATGCTGCTGGCACCCGTCGTTGTTGACCGCAAAGGCGAACACCTGAACCTGTTTGCAGAACTGCAGGCGCAAGGCTTCGTCCGGGTGCGCGTTGATGGCGACGTCAAAATGCTCGGCGAACCGATCCCTCTGGACGCCAAAAAACGCCATACGATTGAAGCCGTGGTGGACCGGTTTAAAGTGCGCGAGGACATCGGTCAGCGCCTCTCCGAGTCGTTCGAAACAGCGCTGAAGTTGGGCGAAGGTAGTGCGCGCGTTGTCAGCATGGACGACGACACGGACCTGGCGGCATCAGGCGCGACGGCTGTGGACAGTGATCATGGCGTTGAGCTCGTGTTCTCGGACCGTTTTGCGTGTCCTGTCTGCGGCTACAGCATCACCGAGCTCGAGCCACGCCTGTTTTCGTTCAACAACCCGGCCGGTGCGTGCCCGACGTGTGATGGTCTGGGCGTAAAGCAATTCTTCGACCCTGAGCGCGTCGTCAAGAACGATGAGTTGTCGTTGGCAGGCGGTGCTATCCGCGGTTGGGACCGCAAGACGACCTACTACTTTGGCATTATTCAAAGTCTTGGTGAACATTTTGATTTCGATGTCGAGGCGCCTTTCAATACGCTGACCGAGAAACAGCAAAACGTTGTTTTGTATGGCAGCGGTCGCACCAAGATCGAGTTTCGTTACAACTCGAGCGACGGCAATGTTGTCACTCGCAGTCATCCGTTCGAAGGCATTTTGCCAAATCTCGAACGACGCTATCGCGAGACAGAATCGAACGCGGTGCGTGAAGAGCTGTCGCGGTATCTGAATGTTCAAGCCTGCCCGGACTGCAACGGCACGCGCCTGAACGAGGCGGCGCGCCATGTATTTATCGGCGATGAAACGTTGCCGGAAATCACCGCGCGTTCGATTGCAGACGCACGGGGATTTTTCGAAACAATGACGCTGGACGGCTGGCGCGGCGAAGTGGCTGAGCGGATCGTTAAAGAGATCGCCAGTAGACTTGGCTTCCTCGATGATGTCGGCTTGAGCTACCTCACACTCGACCGCCGCGCAGAAACGCTATCTGGCGGCGAGGCCCAACGGATTCGCCTGGCAAGCCAGATTGGTTCGGGTCTGGTTGGCGTCATGTACATTCTTGATGAGCCGTCCATCGGCTTGCACCAGCGCGACAATGAGCGGTTGCTTGGCACGCTCAGGCACTTACGCGACATCGGTAACACCGTAATCGTCGTCGAACACGATGAAGACGCCATCCGTGCCGCAGACTATGTCGTCGATCTCGGGCCTGGCGCAGGCGTGCATGGGGGTGAGATTGTCGCCGCAGGCACGCCGGATGAGATCATGAACAATCCGGCATCTGTGACCGGACAATATCTATCGGGCAAAGCGCGCATTGAAGTACCGCCACAACGTGCGGTCAGCGACAAGCGCAAACCGATTTCCATCGTTGGTGCGAGCGGTAATAACCTGAAAGCGGTGAACGTGGAGATCCCGCTAGGCGTCCTCACCTGTGTGACCGGCGTGTCGGGTTCGGGCAAATCGACATTGATCAACGCAACGCTCTACCCGGCAGCGGCCAACGCGATCAACCGTGCGTCGCATGAAATCGCAACGGTAGAGCGCATTGACGGTCTTGATCAATTCGACCGCGTCATCGACATCAGCCAGAGCCCGATTGGGCGCACACCGCGCTCCAACCCTGCGACCTACAGCGGCTTGTTCACACCAATCCGCGAATTGTTCGCAGGCACCCAAGAAGCGCGCGCTCGCGGATACAAACCCGGTCGCTTTAGTTTCAACGTGAAAGGCGGCCGCTGCGAATCATGCCAGGGCGATGGCGTGATCAAGGTAGAAATGCACTTCTTACCTGATGTTTATGTGCCCTGCGACACCTGTAACGGTAAACGTTACAACCGCGAAACGCTGGAGATCCGCTACAAAGGTCGCAACATTTCAGACGTACTGGAAATGACGGTAGAAGACGCGCTAGCCTTTTTCCGCAACGTGCCGGCACTCAACCGTAAACTGGAAACACTGACGCAAGTTGGCTTGAGTTACGTCACGCTGGGACAAAGCGCTGTGACGCTCTCCGGCGGCGAAGCACAACGCGTCAAACTCGCGCGTGAGCTATCCAAACGCGACACGGGAGCCACGCTTTACATCCTTGATGAGCCAACAACTGGCTTGCACTTCGCCGACATCAAACAGCTGCTCGGCGTGCTGCAAGAATTACGCGCCCGCAACAACACGATCATTGTTATCGAGCACAACCTCGACGTGATCAAGACGGCCGACTGGATTATTGACCTTGGACCTGACGGTGGTGATGGTGGTGGTGAAGTCATCGCCGTCGGCACGCCGGAAGCTGTAGCGCAGAACGCCGCATCTATCACGGGCAAATTCCTGGGACCTCTGTTGTCCGGCCAGTCAAACGACGCAGCCTAATCTGCAAGCCCGTCTGCGCGCGATCTGGGGAGACGTATCGCTGGATGGTCAGATCGCGTCCGGCGCCGTCCAAGCTGGACGGTTGTCGCGAACGAACTGCTGATATCCGGCGACACTACCAAATGCAAACTCACTGCGGGCAGGCGCAGTAGCGAAACTGTAGTCAGTCAGACCGGTGACGTTCATGTAAGGCTCATAAAACGCCCAGCCGCCTTCCGGGTCGCCCAACACGGCTTGAGCGAAAGCAATATCGAAAAACTGTGGCCCGCGTGAGAAGACCGACCAACGGCCCGTTGTCCTGTTTGCCGTCAATGATTCGAACTGATTGCGATAGCTCGTGTAGGCAGAGCGATCCCCGGCGATCGCCGCAATCTTGGTCAACTGCGAGTAGACGAAAGACTGCATGTAATCAGTGAGCGCCGGCAATTGCTCGGCGGCTAATGCGGCACTCCTCTCAAGGGCCGTGCGCGCGTATTCGTCCGCCTTGGCAGTATCACCCCCGGCGTGTCGAATGATCAACGCCATTTCCGAGAGCGAGTTCAGCGCCTCGAAGTCATCAATCGCAGGTTGCAAGACTGACTGCGCCGCTTCGAGACCTTCCCGTGCATACGTCAGCCAAATACGTTCTCGCCAGTACTTAGCCTCGGAATCGATTTCTATATACCGACGAAGTGCGGCATCCGCTTCATCGAGCTTACCGCGAAGCATCAATACCTGAATCAGGTGTCCCAGCGTGCTTTCGTCAGCGGGAAATCGATTGGCGGTACGCCGCGCGACTGCTTCCGCTTCCGCGAAGCGACGATTGTCTGCCAGTGCAAGATACAACTCGCCCGCAACCGCTCCTGATTCAGGGTCCAGTTCGACCGATGCACGAGCTGCTTCGAGAAACAACTCGTTGCGACTCAGTCGTTTCAGGCTTGAGGATAAATATCGCAAAATACTCGCGTTGTTCGGCAACTCTTCATGCAATGGTTGCAACAACTCAAAGGCGGTCTGGTAATCGTAGTCAACGAGATAGGTATAAATCGCTTTGGACTTTCTTGCGGTAATACTTGTGGGCGCGGCGGCCTCGATAATGGCGAGCTGTTCTGCGGCGCGCTGCGCAAACACGTCATCTTCTCGCTCGTTGCGCAGCCAATACAGACGTCCATACGCTATCATCAGCAGCACGCGCGCTTCGATAAAATCTGGATCAAGCCGCAGCGCTTCCTCAAGTTGTGCTCGCATCGCAGTGAACGTGTCTGTGCCTTGCCAAAACGAATTCTCTTGTACTGCGCGTAGATACAAATCATAGGCGGTCTGATTTTGTGTCGGCGCCGTCTGCATGCTCGCTACATCGGCAGGCGTTAAGGTTGCGCGCAGACTACCGGCGATTTGCTGTGCGATGTCCGTCTGTATTTCGAAAATGTCATCAAGCGTTGCATCGTAGTTTTCGGACCAGAGTTGCTCATCGTTGCTCGCGTTGATGAGCTGGACTGAGACGCGCACCCGCTCCGCGGCGCGGCGCACACTGCCTTCCAACACGTGTGTTACGCCAAGACGCGCTCCGATGCCGCGTACGTCCAGATTCGTTTCAGCGATTCGCATCATTGACGTGCGCGATATCACCCGCAATCCAACAATGCGTGACAAATTTCCGAGAACTTCCTCGTGAACCCCGCCCGCGAAAAAAGCGTTCTCCTGATCTGCCGAGAGATTCTCAAACGGCAACACGGCGATACCAAGATCGGCAACAAGACTCTGGTCTTTCTGCGTCGCATCTACACCTGCGACAGTCTCGGTTACCTCGGGCGTCACTGAGCCGCGCCACAACGGCTCGCTGAAATACACGCCAACCGCAACCAGCAACAGTCCAATGGTGGCCACTGTTAGGCGTCGCCCTCTCCTGGCGACTGTGGCATCCGCCCGATCGACATCTTGCTCGCGCTTGATGCCTTCGGGCGTTAGCTCGAATACCCATGCCAGTACCAAAGCAGGCACGAACGCGATCGCCAACACGGAGGCCACGATCGTCATCAACGAGGGCGGCAACTGGAAGACGCCGGACAACACATCCGTCACTTGCAAAATCAGCCACGCACCGACCAGATAGAGTGCAGCGACCCGGAAAACGTTCCGCTGCTTGAGTTGTTCGATAACGCTCATAACCGCAAGGGTAACCGTGCATGCGATGCGTGTCAGTGCTTTAGTGTCATTTAGTGATATTCAAGTGTCGCTTGGCAGCATCCAGCGCTGGGTCGGTCTCCGCCAGAAAGCTCTGCAAGGTATCAATCGCCTCGATATCAGGCGTAATACCCAGGCGCGGGTCGAACTGCTCTGCATTGACCATAACGGTTCGCAGCAATGGCACGCGCACTACCGTGCCGCTGTTCGGCAGTTTCAAAAAAACAATCACGCCAGCCGTCGCGCCCGTGGCAGCGCCGCCGGTCGGTTCGCCAATAAACGTGCCACGCCCTGCTGACTTCAACGCAGACAGCAGATGCGTCACGGCGGAAGCATTGTCGTAGCTTGTTAACAACACAAGCTCGCCGTCGAATGCACGCCGCTGTGGTTTGATAACGCCCGCTGGCGCACCGGCCCGTTTGGACACCACTTTGTAAAAACCGTTGTCCAATTTTTCGAACCAATGTGGTTTCGGATTCAGCGCGGCACTGGTCCACGTACTCAAATAGGGCTTGAGCGTCGGGTCCATTGCATTGAAGCGCGTCCAAACTGCGTCAGCTTCGCGAAACGGCGCGTCCATAATCCATCGCAGCAAGGCGGTTTGCACATCATCCGAGCCACCACCGTTGTTGCGCAGATCCAAGATCAACTTGGTTCTGCCTTGCGACTTCATCTGCTTGAAAATCGGCTTGAAGATCTTGTTCGGATTGACTGGCTTTCGGTAATTGATGAATGTATCGATCGCAAGATATGCGGCGTCACTACCGAGCGGCTCATAGCGCACCGCATCAACGAAGTTAGTGCTGAAGCGCCGTTCTCCGGTTATCGCGGCAAACGCCGTGAACCCAAGCCGCGCGTGCGTCAGTGTCGCTTCGCTGCCGTCCGGACGTCGCACGTCCAATGCCACCGTTGCATCGAGCGCACGCAGATACGGCATAAAATGATCGAACGCAGGCCCCATGAATTCACCAAAATCGGATATTGAAGGCTCTTTGATGAAATCCGTGTCGCCGTCGACTGGAAACAATGGCAACACGTCCGCAATCAGTTTGCCGACCGGTTCACCGTCAATCGCGATGATCTCATCGCCGCGCGACAATGCGAGACCGTCCGCGGCAACGGACACATACATACGCCCGTCGAACAACTTGAACCGGAACGGCAGATACACCGGCTGGGTTTTGCGCGCAGCCTCAATGTCGTCGGCAAGCTCAGCCTTCGTGTGATCACAGCGAATCAATGCGAGCTGTCGGGACAACTCAAGATACAGCCCGTCACGCGACAGTCCGCTGTTTGCCGCACGTTCCAACGCCGCCCACCCGGCGTCCAACGTCTCCAAGGACGTGTAGCGATCATAGCCAGGGTGTAATTGAGACAGTGCACGGCGCGCCAGCGCGATGTCTTCAAGCGCCTGAGCCGGCGTGAGCGATACGGCTCCAGGTTGTGCCATCTTGTCGTCTGTCGCGAACGCCGTATCTGCCGCTGCCGCCGAACACGCCAGCAGCAACAATAGGGTGATGTTCTTTGCAATTTTCATATGTCTTCCTCTTAGTGGAAGCGCAAGGCTAGGCCGAACTCGCCCGGTTGGCGTCTCAGATACCCGAAGTCACTGAAAAATCGGGTATTTGAGACGTATCATTCGCGCGTTTGAACTGGCTAGGCGTCATTCCGACACGCTCCTTGAACGTACGATTGAATGTTGCCTTGGAGCCGAACCCATAGGCGAATGCCAATGCGATGACTGTGCGTGGCTCATTGCTGTCGAGTAGTTTTTGGCAAATCACTTCCAGGCGAATACCGTTAATCAACGCATTGAAGTTGTTATCCGGAACCGCGTTTATCACGGCTGACATGGACGATTCATTCGTGGCGAATTCACGTGCCAGTTGCGCGATGGTCAGATCCGGCCGGCGATACCAACCTTCCGTGCGAATCGTCGCACGGATCGTATTGACATCGGGTAAGCCTGCGGCGCGCTGAGCTGTAGGCTCTGATTCGGCAACGACATCCATTTTGGGATAGGCACGCTGAACGCTCGCGAGCATATCCATTGCTAATAACAAGACAGCCGTACCCACAACCATCAACACATAAGCGACTTCGCTATAATTGAGACGACCAAACGCGATTTGCCACGCCTCAACGCATAACCACAGCACGATCAATACCGTCATCGTTACAACAAACAGCCGCAGGGATGACAAGTCAAAATCACGCATGGCTGAGTGATGCCGGCTCAACCAGTATCGATACCGCGTGCTCTGGCGCCAGCTTAACGTGACGCATAGTGCGCCCAGCAATGCCGCAATACCGGACTCCGCCGGCGCAATGTACGGGTTATAAATTTCGCGGGCATAGGCGAATTTCGCAGCCACACTGTCTATGCCCAACCAGCAGACGAGGTAGTACAGCGTTTGCAATGCGCCTGGTAACAACCAACACCACCAACGCGCTGGCAGTCGTGCGCTGGTTAACGCCAGTGTGAACAACCAGATCAATGGCCCTAACCACAAACTCGTCTCGAACGGGGCAAACGTCAACGACGGGTACGCATCGTAGACATTAGCAAAACCAATGATCATTGGCGTTGTCAGTAATCCCCAGCAGCCCAGCCATGCGATGAAAAACCGCATCGCGGCTCTCTCGGGCGAACGCATCCAGAGCAATGCAGAAATGGGTAGCAACGGCGCGACAAGCGCCGCTAGAATCGCCGTGCGCGGATCAATCAGCATCCCGTTCGCCTGTGCGGGTCGTGCGACACGTGCGGGGCAATCGTCGGCATTGGCGCGAGCAAAAACATGCTGTTAAATTACAGTGTCCAGCGTCGCCGTCAACTCGCATTGGCCAAGCCTGCTTTTGTAGCACTTGTGCCGTACTTTCCCTATAATGACAACGCAGGACATCTGAGCGAGTTCCGGTAAGACTATCGTCTCACGCTCACGTGTTCTGCAGGTTGGAAGCACAGGTAAACGGGACACACGCTGATGGCAACACCAAGCGCTCACGCGTTAAAAAAAGCAACGATCAGCGATGTTGCACGGCACGCAGGTGTTTCGATCAAGACTGTGTCGCGTGTGCTCAACCGTGAGCCCAAAGTCCGACCAGCGACACGCGAACGCATTGAAAGTGCGATGAAAACGCTGAACTACCGCCCCAATTCTCCGGGTCGTATGTTGGCCGGCAACCGCACCTACCTGCTTGGCCTTATCTATAACGCCAGCTCAAGTTATATCACGCGCATCCAAAACGGCGTGTTGGAATCGTGTCGGGGCGAGCACTACGATTTGTTGATCCATCCGTGCAAATATACGGACCCGTCGTTGTTAGACGAGATCCGCGAATTGGTAGATGCACCACGCGTTGATGGGTTGCTGTTGGTGCCGCCGGTATCCGATCTACCCTCGGTTCGCGAATTGGTCGCTGAGCTCAACGTACCTAACGTTGTCATATCCAGAGAATCAGTCTCGACTGACGACTGGGCCGTTTGCACGAACGATCGCGAAGTTTCAGGCAAAATGGTGAAACACTTGGCGCGACTCGGCCACGAGCGCATCGCGTTTATTCAAGCGCAACCGGATCACAAAGCGATGGCAAACCGCTACACAGGCTACGTCGATGCCATGACAGACGCTGGCCTTAAGGTGCGCAAGCAATTGGTCGTGCAAGGCGAAAATAGTTTTGAGTCGGGTATCGATTGCGCATTGCGACTGTTACGGCGCTCTCCGCGTCCTACCGCTATTTTTTGCGCAAATGACCACATGGCAGCAGGCGTGCTGAAAGCCGCGCATGAAATGGGACTGAGCATCCCTGCGGATCTGTCCATCGCGGGTTTTGACGACATGCCAATGGCACAGCAAATCTGGCCGGCGCTGACGACAGTGCGGCAGCCACTGGATGAAATGGCGCGGCGCGCGGCAGAAATGCTCATTCGCGGCTTACGTGGCGAGGACATTACCGACATACCTCGGATCGTCGATGCTGACATCGTCGTACGTGCATCGACGGGACCAGCGCCGAAGAATAATCAGTAACCTCGCAAAAGGTCGATCAATGACATCGTTGCAGGCAATCATGTTATGCGCGGCGTTAGCGCTACTAACGGCGTGCGTATCGCCGCAACAAACAGCCGTGCAGATTCACGGCGATATCACTGTCGACGCGGGGCGCGTGGTGGACAAGACAGGTCAGCCTTTGTCACTGGCAGGGCCGAGTCTGTTCTGGGGAAACGCGGGCTGGGGCGTTCGGGCACCCGCCGAGCCGTCTGATTACTATAACGCCCACGTCGTCCGCTATGTGCAACGCGAATGGAATGCACCGATCATACGAATCGCGATGGGCGCCGAATCCAGAGGTGGGTACCTGCATGACACACAGGCACGTTGGGCCAAAATTGAAGCGGTAGCGCAGGCAGCGATCGATGAAGGCATGTACTTCATTGTTGACTGGCATTCGCACCATGCCGAAGACAACCCGGGTGCTGCGGTTGCGTTCTTCCAGCGTGTTGCGCGCCGCTGGGGCGAGACACCGAACCTTATCTACGAAATTTACAACGAACCGCTTGATACGACCGACTGGTCTGACACGATCAAACCCTACGCGCAGCGCGTCATCGCCGCGATACGCGCTATCGATCGCGATAATCTCATCGTTGTTGGCACACAAACGTGGTCACAAGATGTCGACAAAGCGGCGGACGATCCCATCACAGGTTTCAACAATATTGCCTATGCGCTGCACTTCTATGCCGGCACACATACTGAATCGCTACGCGATAAAGCGCGTTATGCCATCGCAAAACAGCTACCGATAGTCGTTACCGAATGGGGCAGTGTGAATGCAACTGGCGATGGCGCCGTCGATGCGGCGCAGACTCAGATTTGGATGCAGTTTTTGCGACAACACCAGTTAACGCACTGCAATTGGTCATTGCACAGCAAACAAGAAGGCGCATCGATGCTGACCCAAACCGCCTTGCCCAATGCCAACTGGGATGACAGCAGTTTTTCCCTATCGGGAATGTTAGTCCGCGACATCATCCAACAGTGGCACGACCACGACTATGCGGGCAGCGACTGACGCGCTAGAGCGCGCAACTGGCATCTCCGGGGTTTGGCACGAACCGGGCACGACGCAATTCAATCGCCAGTGCACCATTCGACATGATTTGCACCGGCCGCTCAACCGCGGCCATTGCCGCTGAGGTATCCGTAAAACACGCCAGACGCAGGACGCTTGTTTGCCAACCGCCGCCAGATTTTCCACGCAGCGCTGCGGTCACATCGATACCGTCACCCTCGCCAACACCAATGCGCACAACGCTGGCGTCGACGGATACCACACGATACTCAAGCTCAAGCACAAGATCGCCTGTGTATTGTCGTGAGAAGTCTACGGCTGGCCCTTCAACGAACACACTGCCTGAGCTTTGCCACGTTGCGATAATCGCATCTTCCTGAGCCTCAACATCAACCGGCGCAATGGCGACGGCGCCCGTCGCGCTGCGTGCGCGTGAATCACCGACGCGGGTATCGCCCGAGGCATCATTCACGTAAAGGCTCCACTGACCAAGCGGATCGCCAAACGCCAGTAGCTCGCCAGGGTCAATTGTGCTGGCACCTGTCAAACCTGACACAAGCGATAGCTGACCTAGCGCACGGTCGTCTGAGTAGCTCATCCCGTAGCCAAACGCGAACTGCGGGTCATAATCGGGATCACCGACATTGAGCTCCACATCAATAGCTGTCTTCGGCCAGGAAAACGACAGGCGCCCAGTGAAGTCATACTTCGCCTCTCCATCACGTTTCGCAACAAGCACATCGGCGATGCCATCGCCCGCAGCCGTGCCCGGCAGCCAGGCTGCAACGAATGCATCCGACGCATTGATTTCCGGATTGACCCACATCGGGCGACCGGAGAGAAATACACTGACCGTTGGAATGCCCTGCTCGCGAAACCGCGTGAGCAATTGCAAACCATCGTCAGATGCAAAGTCCACGTGATTGCGATCACCCTGAAACTCCGCATAAGGGTCTTCACCGAACACCACGACGGCCACGTCTGGCCGCTCGGTAAAACTGCCGTCCTCACTCAGCGTTGCTTGACCGCCGCTTGCGGATAGCGCGCTGGCGAGACCTTCAAATATCGACACGCCGTGTGGAAAGTGTTCGTTCACATTTCCGGTGCCCTGCCAACTGAGCGTCCAACCGCCGGACTGCTTACCAATATCGTGAGCGCCGTCACCGGCAACGAGCACATTCGCATCGGCGCGCATCGGCAACACAGCATTGTTGTTCTTCAACAGCACTAATGATTTACGTACGGCCTCGCGCGCAATGGCGCGATGCGCCGCGGAACCGAGCAAGTCGAACTCACCGGCGTTCGGACGCGTCGACGGTGCGCCCGCCGAGAATAAACCGGCACGCATTTTGACCCGCAGCACGCGTGCGACAGCCTCTTCTAGGCGTGCCTCGCTGATCACCCCGTCGCGTACTTGGTGGAGGAGGCTCGACCAACGCGAGATGGAGTGGTGGAGGCTCGACCAACGCGAATCACCAATGCGAGATGGAGTGGTGGAGGCGGGATGACATGTGCGTGCGGGGCCGGCGGCTGGTGAGGAGTGCG
>JBCBZK010000167.1:0-6377 GCA_039815365.1 Pseudomonadota bacterium
CGCCCGCAGCGCCCGCAAGCTGAGGTGATCCCTGACTAGAACAGTCACGGACCACCTAAGACACCACTGCTGAAACGGACGCCGCGAGGTGTCCGTTTTTTATATGGCCTTTGTGATGCTGTCTGATGCGCTCGTCGGCGGAACCGGCTACCATCCGCCCTAACGCTTATTTTACAGAGCTCGCGCCAGTCGCGGCTAACGGGCAACGCCGGTGATTCGCTATACACTTCTGATTTTGTTCATCGGCTACGTGGGAGTCTTAAGCTCGCGCGATTGGTTTAAGGCGTTGTGTTTTGCGCTTCCGCTGGTTGCCTTTCTCGAACGACCAGACATGCCGCGCACGATGCTGAATATTCCGGGTTTGAACCCGTTCAATATTGTTCTGCTTTTCGTCTTGATCGGCTGGTTCGTTCAAAAAAATCGCGACCAGCTCTCATGGGTTGCTGACAAGAAGCTCACGAAATTGCTATTGCTCTATTTCGCGGTGCTTATCATCTCAACCGCGCGCGCCTTGCTCGATCCGAAAGGTTTGAATGTTCCCGTGCCACCGCTGATGGGCGGTCCGCCGCCGGTGGGCAAGATCATTAGTAACGCGGTGATCAACGGACTGAAATGGGTATTGCCGGGGTTGTTAATTGCGCATGGCGCCAATACGGACGCACGCAAGCGTGCTGCCGTGCAGGCCGTGCTGATCACCGGATTCCTGTTTTCCATCCAGGTGATTTCGAAGATGTTGCCGGCGCTGATTGGCGGCGACGATCTGGCGAGTCGGGCGCTGCGAGTGCTCGACCGTGACATGGGTTACCACCGCGTTGATCTCGCCGCACTCACCGCAAGTTCTGCCTGGGCGTTTTATGCATTCCGCGTGCATGCGGTCAAACCCTTGGAACGATTGATGTGCTTGGGCGGGTTTTTCGTCTGTAGCTTGGCGATGGCGCTGACGGGTGGGCGTGCTGGTCTGCTCGCATGGTTGGCGGCAGGCGCTGTGCTCGCATTCTTGCGCATGCGTCAATTGTTGGTTCTGCTGCCGTTGGCAGGCATTGTAGCGCTCAGTGTGCTTCCTGGTTTGCGCGAGCGTGTGCTGGAGGGTTTTTCTTCAGACAGCTATGAGGCGTCTGCCGAACGCCGTGGGTTGGATACGATTGATGATAGCGGTCGTGATCAGTATGCCATTACGTCCGGGCGAGTTGTGGTGTGGCCCCTCGTCATCGAAGACGCGAAAAAAGCGATTGTATTCGGTCATGGGCGTTACGCGATGTTGCGGCGGGGAATCGCCCAGCGACTCGGCTTTGAGTACGGGATCACGAGCTTCGGTCACCCGCATAATGCCTATTTACAGATTCTGTTCGACGCCGGCATGGTCGGTCTGCTGATTTGCCTGTGGTTCTACGGAACGATGGGCATTAGGGCATTTCGTATCGTCGCCGGCAAAGGGCGCGATATTGAGACTGCTATCGGCGCGATTACGATGTCGTTTCTGGTGGTGCAGGCAGTGGCGGGGATTGGCTCACAATCGTTTTATCCGATTCAAAGCTCAGTGATGATGTGGGTAATGATTGGTCTATGGATACGTAGTCCAAAGGCGCGCCTCAGCGCAATGCGACCGGCTGAATACAAAGCGCCGCCCCGCAAGCTGTAACTGCTGTAGTTCCAGTTGCGAAACGGCGCTTTGGGTCGGCGTTGTGTCCAACGCCGCGGGGTCCAGCGGTGTATCAGTTATTGATCGTGACGCTTTCCGGGTCTGACGGATCGCTCTCGAACCCTGATGTGTTGTAAGCCGTGACAACGAATTGATAGTCGGCCGGAGTCAAGTTTTCCACGACGTAAGTCGTAATGCCCGGGTTATCAATTTCGATTCTGTTTGCATACAGATTCGCCGGCTGCCCGTAATAAATGCGATAGCCTGCCAGGTCGGTCAGCGGCGAGCCATCCGTATTCTGCGTCGGCGCGGTGATCATGACGGTTGCTGTGCGACCGGCGGCCACCTGTTGCAACACATCGATCTGGAACCGACCGGTGCTGGCCGTGTCCTGCCCATCACTGACCGTAATACGAATATCACCATAGATGCCTGAACTGCCGACAGTTGGTGTACCGGCGAGTCGCCCGGTAGACGATGAGAAATCGGCCCAGTCTGGCTTGTTCTCGATACTGAAGGTCAAGTCGTCACCATCCGGATCGCTCGCCGCGGGCAGGTACGAATAGGCTTCGCCCACCGTTACGGAGCCAGGCGCCGAGTTCGTGATAACAGGTGCGTTATTGCCAGGCGCCGGTGCCGGTGGCGCAGGAGTTGGCGTAGGCCCGCCTGCTACCGGATCATCTGCTTCATCGCCACCGCCGCCGCCGCATGCTGCTAACACCAGCGTCAAAGACACTGTTGCTGCGCGCACGCCGAATCGCTGTGCTTGATGTAACGTTACGTTTCTCATCCTAACCTCTCCATCGCTTGCCGCCATTGCAGGCAAAAAGCGATTGATGTGAGGTCATAAGGGGTGTGAGAAGGGAGGCGGTGTACGAAACGTCATCGTTCCGATTCACTGCAACCCCGCTGTCATAGGTAAGACCCTTAGACCGGAAGTTTTGCGTCCCCACCTTTCGGTGAGTTTGCCCATATCGCCGTCTTGAACAGAACGCTGTGTCCTGCGAAGACAGCCCCGACGATACAGCGATGCATGTAGCTAACATGACGACTGGATCACAGTTCTGGCTTTGTAAATTCAATGGATGTTTCAGCACTCTTTGTATTGAGCGGTTGCCCGCAGAATATGTCCTATCAAGGACGACGTTAAGGTAACAGCAATATCTGTACCAATCGACCGCATATCGTTAAATAACAATTACTTAACTATAAAATTATGGTAAATCTGATCAAAGAGGCTGTGCAAGAGGTGTGATTTGTGTCGCGGAATGAGCACAACAATTTTGATGTGATTTCGGCCTTATCTGCGTATGTCTATGATTCGCTTTTGAATAAGCATGATGACAGTGGTTGTCGCGTAATACAGACATCGAAACGGGGTTAGCGACAGGGTGTTTTTGGCGCGAATTTGCCGCGATTCTGGTGACTCTTAAAGGTCGTGTGTGTTTGAAGCGGAATTTGCGCAAACTCACAGGTAAGATGCTGTGGCCGCAGGATCGTGGCGTACCGAATCGGTGTGCTACCTGCTCGTAAGCTCTACGTTTAAGGATTGGTAATAAGAATGTCGAATGAGACCAGCGTGCTGAATAGCCCCGAACTAACACAGCTGCGCGAACAACTGGATGAAGTAGATCGCCGGGTGATCCGTTCTATCGCGGAACGCCAGAAGCTCGTGCAGCAGATTGGCGCATTAAAAGCGCGCACAGGCCACGGCACGAGAGACTTTAGTCGAGAAAAAGTGGTACTCGAGAAAGCGCAGGCGCTCGCCGTCGACGATGGTCTCGAGCCGGAGTTAGCGGTCGATGTACTGAAGCTGCTCATTCGCTACTCGTTGACACGTCAAGAACAGGACAGATTGCATACCGACGGCAAAGGCAGCGGTCAGAGGGTACTGATTGTTGGAGGTCAAGGAAGAATGGGGCAATGGTTCGCTGCGTTTTTTGTATCCCAAGGCTACGAAATTTTCATCGCTGACCCGAAAGCTGATCCCGCCAACAGTAATCACTTTGCAACGCTTGGCGCAGCGGGTGCCGACTACGACATCATCGTCATTGCGACAACACTGGCGCTATCGGCCGAGATCCTGGATGAGCTTGGTCAGATGCAGCCACGTGGCTTGGTCTTCGACGTCGGTTCTCTCAAATCACCGTTGCGCGATGCGCTGCAGTCGTTGTGCGCTGCCGGTGTTCGGGTCACGTCAGTCCATCCGATGTTCGGGCCGAGTACTCAAGTGCTTGCGGGTCGGCAAGTGATTTTCGTAGACGTCGGTGATCAAAGCGCGACGGACGCGGCGCGGCAACTGTTTGCCAGCACGATGGCAACAGCGATTGATATGAGTATCGATGAGCATGACAGACTGATCGCCTATGTGCTTGGGCTGTCACACTTGACCAACATCGCGTTCGTTGATGCCCTCAAGCGCAGCGGTATCGATGCAAACACGCTCGCCGGTTTGTCTAGCCCAACGTACGACGCGCTGCTTGGCATGGGCACCACCGTCGTCCATGAAAACCCCCATTTGTACTATGAGATTCAGCATTTGAACGAGTTTGGACAGGCGCCCTTGGATGCGCTGCTCAGTTCGGTCAGTACGCTGCGCGGCGCCGTTGTTGAAGGCGATCAAGCGGGTTTCGTTGCTGCCATGCGGTCCGGGCGCGAATTTATCGATTCGGGCACGCGGGACGGTTCCGATCAGTAAACAGAGCAGCTACACTCTCGCCAGTTTTTCAAGAGCGA
Source organism: Pseudomonadota bacterium (assembly GCA_039815365.1). GTDB lineage: Bacteria > Pseudomonadota > Gammaproteobacteria > Steroidobacterales > Woeseiaceae > CALBPI01. Next base: position 4,376 of record JBCBZK010000167.1, read on the forward strand.
TAACGACATGACGGTCAGAACACGATTTGCGCCCAGCCCAACGGGCATGCTGCATTTGGGCGGCGTGCGGACAGCACTTTTTTGCTACTTGTATGCGCGCAAGCATGATGGGGCGTTTGTTCTGCGTGTTGAGGATACTGACCGTGAGCGATCCACGCAGGCATCTGTGGATGCGATTATTGATGGTATGGCCTGGCTTGGTCTGGACGCCGATGAAGGGCCGATATACCAGACTGATCGGTTCGACCGTTATCGCGAAGTCATTGCGCAATGGCTTGAGACCGGTCATGCCTATTATTGCTATTGCACGAAAGAGGAACTCGACGAGCGCCGCGAAGCCATGAAGCAGGCGGGCGAGAAACCGCGCTATGACGGGCGATGTCGTGGCCGGCAGGAGCCGCGCGCCGGCGTTGAGCCGGTCGTGCGCTTTCGAAACCCGCAAACAGGCAACGTCGTCGTGCGCGACCTTGTGCGCGGCAATATTGTGGTTGCCAACGAAGAGTTGGATGATTTGATCATCGCACGCTCTGATGGCACGCCAACGTACAACTTCACGGTTGTTGTGGACGACGCTGATATGCAGATCACGCACGTCATCCGTGGAGACGATCATGTCAGCAACACGCCGCGGCAACTCAATATGTTCGCAGCGCTCGGGGTCGCCCCGCCGCAGTACGCGCACATGCCGATGATACTGGGAGACGATGGCGCACGACTCTCCAAACGGCATGGCGCCGTAAACGTACTGGACTATCGTGACGAAGGATATTTGCCGGATGCGCTGCTGAATTATCTTGTGCGGCTGGGCTGGTCGCATGGTGATCAGGAAATATTCACGCGGGACGAAATGATTGCCTTGTTCGATGTCGTTGACGTGAACAGTGCGGCGTCGACGTTCAATACCGAAAAACTCAATTGGTTAAACCAGCAGTACTTGCAGTCCGCAGATGCTGCTGCCATTGCCCCGCTGTTTGAATCACATTTGACCCAAGCCGGCGCAACACTTGACGCTGGACCTGCAGCCGTCGAGGTGTTTGATGCTTATCGCGAGCGGGCGGTCACGTTACGCGCCTTGGCCGCGGATTGTCTGTATCTATTTCAAGATGATGTCGCATTAGATGAGAAGGCTGCGAAGAAACATCTGCGCGCGGTTGTTATGGAGCCGATGGTGGCGTTGCGTGATGCGTTAGTTGCGATCGAACAGTGGGACGCTAGCGCGTTGGAGACGGCTGTCGAATCAACAGCGGCGGCTTTCGATATCTCAATGGGCAAGCTTGGCCAGCCGACACGCGTCGCGGTGACGGGTGCGGCAGCCTCTCCGGGTCTCGGTGTCACGCTGGCCTTGGTCGGTAAGGCGCGTAGCGTTGCGCGAATGGATCAGGCGATCGCGTATATTCAGCGCAGGATCGATGCTGCGTAGCAGCAGCCGCAAGCCCGCGCCGGCGTCCTGCGGTTCACTGACTGCTTTTGAAAATCAATGGTTTGGACTTACCGAAAGTCATCTCTAGCGACGCAAAATTCTTTGTGGGTCGCTGCGTCCAGTAGCAGTGCAGGAAATGGTCTGGCGGCGCGCCGTAAAACAGGCAAAGGGCTCTGTCCGGATATTTGTTAGCGCGCTTGCGTTCTGCAAGATGCATCTTATGGCTTTTCGGCGCACTATAGCGGGATCACAAACCAGAATTTAAGAGCATCACCGTGTCTTATTTATTCAAGCGATGGGTCGTCTTCGTCATTCTTGCCGCCAGCGTAGGCTTAGCTGTCTTAATGAGTCTCGCCAAGCCGCCGATCGATAAGAAGCCGGTTGAGGTCAGCGCACCATTAGTTGAGATCATCGAGCTTGTCCCCGCAACGGTGCGGTTTTTGGTTGCCTCGCAGGGCACGGTTGAACCTCTGACGCAGACCGCGTTGAGCGCAGAAGTGGCCGGCACGATTGTCAATATGTCAGATGTGTTTGTCGCCGGTGGTCGATTCTCGTCCGGTGATGTGTTGCTGAAGATCGATC
>JBCBZK010000181.1:0-5615 GCA_039815365.1 Pseudomonadota bacterium
AACCGACTGGTCGTTCTCGCCTAATTCCGGACCTTCGTTTTGTCATAGCTGACATCTACGCAATTAGTGTTTTAGGGCTGCGCTATGCTCGGCGTAGTGATGAGCCCGATCAGGATCATCTAAAGCGGCATACAACAGCGACAGCTCGTCGTGGATGTAGTGTCGTTGTGCGTTCTCAGCGTACGCCTCGTCGGCGATTCCTTGCTGCATCTTCAGCGCCAGGTCGAGCTGCCCCAACTTACGAAGCGTCCGCGCAATATGCCATTTGGCATCACGTACAGTTTTTGACGCCGCACCATCACGCTCGCGCACCGCCAACGCACGCTCGAATTGCTCCAGTGCCTCTGAGTATTGCGTTAGATCGAAGTAAGCCTCGCCCAAATTACTTCGAATCGAGGCCTCCCAGCGTGTCGCCGCGGGCTGGTCAGATTTCAGGACAACATCGAGCGCTTTGCGTGTCCACAGCAGCTGCTGTGCAGGGCCGGTATCTACGAACGCAAACATGTGCAATACATCAACACTCAAGCCATCAAGACCTGCGTCGTTCGAAATCGCGAGGGCCGCCTGGTAGGCGCCGCGCGCGATCGCACGAGTCTCGTCTGTTTGACCGCCAGGAGGATGCTGGTGCGACGCGTAGCTACGCCCAAGTTCGAGCCAGTAGTACACCTGCGCCTCTGGACCCGCTGCACCAACGTCTGACGCAATCTCCTTCAGAATTTCTCGCGCTGCGTCAAAGTCTTTTCGAAACATGTAGGTGCGCGCGATTTGCGTGCGAATGATCAGTTTATCGTCATCCTGCGCGGCTTCAAGCGCTATACGCATGCGCGCCTCGCTCGCTACCGGATCGCCCGGCTCCCACAGAGCCTCCACATTAAGGGCGTGTGCTCGGACGGTCAGCAATAGCAATGCGGTAACGGTCGCCACGTAGTGAAACATGTTGGATCTCCTTCGAATACGCATCTCAAATTGTTGTGGTCGAGCTCGGCAGCTCCAATTCAACACTAGAGTCGAACGGCCGGTTTGGGTCATGAGCAGAAATAGTAGCAGAGATCACCCGGGTGCCGCTTCTCGGCCAAAGGCGGCCGTTCAAGTATGAGAAATCGGTTCGATGCCCAATTTATCAGAAATCGGTTCGACCCCAATTTTCCCCAATTTTCCCCCAATTTTCCCGGATTTTTGGCGTGATGGAGCCTACTTTCTAATTGACCCATCAAACAGAATAGCGCCCGCAACCAGCAGCCCTGCGATCGTATGAATCCATATTGTCACGGGCTCATGATATTGGGCGAATTGTTGAGTCGACTCAAAAAGGGAAGCCGTTGCTGAGACGGCATCGGTGCTGGGAATAGTGTTTGCCAGATCGCTGCGCAGGCTCGCCATGAGACGCTGTCCGCCGCGTACGGCTGCGAAATTCATGAACGCAAACACGCCATAGGCACCGATTGCAAAGATTTTCTCAAGGCGGCGCAAGGGACGATCAACATAAACAATGCCACCGAAAATGGCCATATGGACTGAAAAGAAAATCGCCCAAATGGCGTCTTGCTTCGTCGATACGCTTAGAAACAAATCGACGATTTCGTATTCTGTCATGCTGCTTCCCTACTCGGACAATGTGCCAGTCACTTCAAGTTTGATTCTGCTATGCGACCGCGGCGGCATAGAAATACCCCCCCTTCTTGGACCGCTTGGCTTATTAGGTAGCGCATTCATTTCGGAAAGCTCGTCAAATCACAATTTGAGCCCGAAAAATGACTGTCCGCTGTGGGCCATAAGCAGAAATAATAGCAAATAACACCCGTGAGTCCCTTTTCGGCCAAAGGCGGCCGTTCAAGTATGAGAAATCGGTTCGACCCCAATTTTCCATTAGAAATCGGTTCGACCCCCATTTCCCGGGACCCCCATTTCCCGACCCCCATTTTCACGTCTACCCTTGTTCGCGGATCACGCTAGCGTGCCCATGCTTAGATCTTCACAGCATCACGGCCGTAAGCGGGGCGTGATCGATGCAAGTTGCGGGTCACGAACGCGACACTCGTTCCGCGCTGCGCTTTCGTGCGATGATCTGGGCAGTCCGGTAACGATGGGTGATGATGCGCTGGCAAATCGCACAATTCGAGTTTGACGAAAATACTCGGCAGCTCTCGGCTGCCGACGGTTCAGTCACTCTTGAGCCCAAAGCTGCGGCGCTACTCACCTATTTTTGCCAACACCCTGGCCGGGACATTCATCGTGATGAGTTGCTGCAGGCCGTTTGGTACGGTCAAACGGTAGCTGACAATTCGATCAACCGCGTTGTCGTGCAACTGCGCAAGGCACTTGGCGACGAGGATAAATCCCGACGCTATATCGCAACGATTCCAAAGCTTGGCTATCGCTTCATCGCGGACGTGGCGCCTGCCGGCAACGATGCGAGCAAACCTGCGCCGTCGCGCACATTGACCGTGGCGCAATTGCTGGTTGCGGGTTTGCTCATCGCTGTGCTGGTCGTTTTGTATAGATCCGTCAATCGCACATCGAACGCCCCTGCTGCGAGTGCTGTTGCATCGATTGTGCCGTTGTCGCGGCTGGCGGTGGCGCAGTCGGACGGTGACCTTGCCCGCGACGGACGCTCATTGTTGTATACCGCGCGCACGGACGCTGGCAATCGTGTGTACTTGCGCAGCGGCGATGTTGCAGAGCCTGTGCTGGTGAGTCCGGCTGACGGTGACGGCAATTTCGCAACGTGGTCACATGATGCCTCGTTTTTCGTCTATCTGTTTTCAACAGCGACGCAATGTGAGTTTCGCAAAGTGATGTTGCGTGACGGTGTGCCACAGCCGCCGGATGTGTTGTATCAGTGTCGCGTTGGCAGCTACACCGAATTCAGTTTGTCGCCGGATGACAGTAAGCTGTATTTCGTCGAGCGTCCGATGTTTGCTGCGCCTTACGCAGCGTTTGAGCTGGATCTTGTGACACGCTCCAAGCGACGGTTGTCGCAACCGGTCGCCCTTGCGCGAGGCAATCACTTCATTGACATGCACGCCGAAACAGGCGTTTTGCTGTTGCTCAGCGACTCGACGCCTGGCAAGACGCATGCCTACGAGCTTGACCCGAAGAGCGACAGTTTCGTGTTGCGCCACAGCTTCGGCTACAGCGTACCAAACGCCATCTGGAGTCATCGTGACGGCTTCATTGTGCACCCTTCAATGCATCCTTCGTATGCATTGCTCGAGACGCAGCTAACGACAGGCGAGAGTGTTGCGCTGGTGTCTGACAGTCGGCGCATTCGCATGCCGCGACGCATTGTCAGCACACAGGGCGATTCCCGCGATTACCTGTTTACATCGTATTTGACCAATCGTGACATTGTGCTACCGGATGGCGCCGCTCCGGGGATTAATTCAGCCGTGATGGATTACCTGCCAGCGCTGTCGCATGCGAAGGATCGCCTGGCATTTGTGTCGAAACGTTCGGGTGACAGCCAGATCTGGATCAAGGACTTGGGCGATGGCACGTTGCAGTCGGTCCCGTTGCCTGACACCGGTCGGTTGTTTCTGGAACTCGCCTGGTCTGCCGACGACCAGCAACTATTGGCGAATACAGACTCCGGCGTGTTCGTGTATTCGTTCGAGCATGAACGTGTGGTCCACGATATTGCGCTGCCGTTGCCGGCCTACGCCGTGCGTTGGCGTGATGCGGATACGCTGTCGTTCAGTCACTACGATGCGGGGCGGTGGCAGGCGTTTTACTACCACCTGAATACGGCTGAGCAAGAAGCCGTCGATGCACGCTGGGCGTTTACGGTTGCGAATGCGGAGCAAGAGTTACGCTTTGACCAACAGCTCAACGCGTTCCGCAATGCGCAGCCGTGGCCCGCAGTGGATAGTTGTGTCGGACTTGTCTGGCGGTATCAGCTGCGTGTGCAGCTCGATGGGGACGCCGTGTATTGCAACGCCGCGAATGGCGATCAGGATTTACTGCAGATTGCAGCGGATGGATCGATGGCGCGATTGCCGGACGTGGTCTCTCGCTATGAATTCTACAGCGTTGTTGACGGTGTGCTGGCAGTCACGCGTGTGACGAGTAGCTCCAGCGACATCATGCGCACACAGGATGCTGCTGCTATACGCTAGTGCCCGAGGCAGGGATGATGCCCCGGGCGCCAGTCGTGCACTGCAACTCGTTATTGTGTGTTGGTAACGCGCCCCCAGAACACGTTGGTGATGCGCCAGCCGTCGGCCAGTTTGTACAGCACGAGATTCTTGATGTAGGTGTTACGCGGTGCTTCAGGCGTATAGCGATGCAGTGAGGTGACGACGGCCATATCGTTATAAATATTGATATCGATCAGGTTATGTATGACAGCGTCTTCACCTTTGCCGGAGTCGTTATCCAGCGGCGGTGTGCCGTAGCTGTGCTGTCCATTTTCATCAATCCGGTGATACAAAACAGTATCGGAGATGCATTGCGACGAATTTTCGGCGCCACCGTGATGATCCCAGCGATAAAAGCATTCCATCGCCGCCTTGATTTGTTCGCGATCCGAATCGGCGTATGCGGCCGGTGTAAGGCAGGCGAGTGCGCCCATGATCATGATGAGGTTTTTCATGTTAACTCCTGGTTGGTCGTGAGGTGAGCGCCGGTCAGTCGGCGTTGGGGGATTGCAGTGTTTTGATTAACGCGTGCGCGAGTGGCGCTGCCGAGGCCGGATTCTGGCCAGTGAGCAGATTGCCGTCCTGCACCACCCACGGCTCATAGGGGTCTGTTGCACTGAATGTTGCGTCGAGGCTGCGTAGTTTGTCTTCGAGCAGGAACGGATAGTTCTCCCGCGCCCACTTGCCTTCCTCGGCATTCGATTTCGCTGTCACTTGTTTGCCTCGCACCAGCAACGAACCATCCGTTAAACGGACTGCGGCTAAAGCGGCAGGTCCATGGCACGCGGCGGACACAGGTTTGCCGCTTTCGTACATGTTGGCGGTGATGCGATTGACCTGCGGATGGTCAAACAGGTCGAACATGGGCCCGGCGCCGCCGGGCACATACAAGGCGGCATAATGCTGCGTTTGCACGGCAGCAAGATCCAACGGCTGTGACAACTGATCGGCAATACGCTGCAAGGTGCGCCGCTCCTCGGCGTTCATCTGATCGGCACCGGCTTGCACGCCCGGATTGGCATCCGGACTGGCGAAATCCACGCGATAACCGGCAGCGGTCAGAATGGCGTAGGGCGACAACACTTCCGGCAGCCAGTAGCCGTGCTGATCAGCTGACAAAATGAACAGGATGCGTTGATCGTCAGCCGACTGGCTACGTGCAGGCGTGAGTGTGACCAGCATGAGCATGCTCGCCAGTAGCAAGCGCGACAAAAACGTAAGGGGCATGAGCGGCTCCGTGCAATGAGTAAGGCGCAGAGCGTGCGGATTGCCGCCAGTAGTGTCGTTGGAATTTGGTGATTTTTCGTGAGCATTTGTGATGGCTCAGAGAAATCAACGGCTTGCGTGCGCTAGCTGAACTAGCTCAGATCTGACCTGAGCCATTGCAGGCAGGGTGAGATCGAGTATCGCCTTGACCGGTTGACTCCACACCCCTAAGCGGACGGTTAACTTCCGGCATGATATGGGTCAGCAATGTTG
>JBCBZK010000193.1:0-4740 GCA_039815365.1 Pseudomonadota bacterium
CAGCGCCTTTCGATGGGCTCAACAAACTGAAGGGGATCACAGCACTGAGGTTCTCATTGGCCGTCTTGGCTACGGCGGTGTGTGGATAGCGGGGTCCATCACCAGCACGCGTTTGAGCTCGCCGAGCTGGGGTGCACACAAGCCAATCCCCGATGTTGCGTACAACGTGTCGAACAAGTCATCAACGAGCTGACCGAGAGATGCGTCAAATGCCGTCACGGGCAGCGACACTTCGTTCAAGCGAGGGTCCGGATATTCGAGAATGTCTCGTTGAGCCATTGCGTGTGCTCAGGCTCGCGGTTTGGCGACGTCTTCTAACGCCACCGCCGGCGCGACCTTCGCGCCCGCCGTTTTGCTGCGCCCGCGCAACAGCGGCAACGCCGCCGCAATCGCGACAATCAACAGCACAATTTCAATGGCATAGACCGTCACATAACCGGTCGCGTTTTCCGTAAAGCCCCAGGCACTTTCGCTGCCGCCCGTCGCCATATTCACAACATCACGCAACGTGCCGCTGAGCGCCATCGCAACGCCCGCCGCAGTCGCCTGAACCGCGCCCCAGGCACCCAGCGCAAGACCCACTTGCGATGCCGGCGCGCTGTTCATCGATGCGGTCAACGTGCCGTGCCCGAACAGCGCGCCGCCAAAACCGATCATGAAGTTACCGATCAAAAACAGCATTGGCATATCGACGCTGGCCGCCATGATCACCAACGCAAACGCAGGCAAGCCAAGCAAAGCGCCATTGCGTGCCATGCGATACGGGTCCGCACCTTGCCCTAACACGCGCGACGCATACCCGAACCCGAGCAAACCACCGAATGCCAACAGCGCCGTGAGCTTGGTCGTTGCAGCTACGGACATGTTGAGCACTTGCCCGCCGAATGGTTCTAGCAGGATATCCGCCATACCGAACGCCATCGTGCCTATGCCTAGCACCACCAAACGCCGCACGGCGTGCTTGCCGCTACAGAACCGCGACCAGGATTCACTGAACGTTGGATCGGGTGCCGGTGCCTCGCGCCCCATAGGCGGATCACGCGTCTCCTGCTTCCACATCGACGTGACGTTCAAGACCACCGCGATAACAGCCGCACCTTGGATCACCTGCACAAGACGACCGGGCGTAAAGGCCTCCAACGCTTTACCGAACGCCAAAGCGCTCACAATCATGCCGACCAACAACATGACATACATCAGACCAACAACGCGTGCGTGCGATTCAGGTGGCGTGAGATCGGTGGACAGAGCAAGGCCGGCCGTTTGTACGGTGTGCACACCAGCGCCGACCAATAAAAAAGATAGCGCCGCCGCGGCGTGACCAATCCAGACCGGCGCGTTTGCCGCCTCGCCCTTGCCTGCCAACACGAGTAATGCAAACGGCATGATCGCAAACCCGCCAAACTGCCACAGCGTGCCTTTCCAGATAAACGGTACGCGCCGCCAGCCAAGCTCGCAGCGGTGTGTATCAGACTGATAACCAATCAGTGCGCGAAACGGGGCAAACACGAGCGGTAATGCCACCATGATGCCAACCAACGATGCAGGTACGCCGAGCTCTACGATCATGACGCGGTTGAGCGTGCCGACCAGCAACACCAGCGACATGCCAACAGAGACTTGAAACAGAGAGAGCCGCAACAAGCGGCGCAGTGGCAGGTCAGGCGTGGCGATATCCGCGAACGGCATGAACTTGGGCCCCAAAGAGACCCAGGACGCCATCGCTTTGTTACTCCAACGGTTCACGTTCGCATCACGCTTCTAAGAATAGTGTCCCACTCGTTCGCCGTCACAAACTACGGCAACTTCAGCGTCGTAAGAGCCGCCCCACACGACTCAAATGACGCTTGCAGTCAGGTGCCGCGAGACGCCTGACAGTTCATCGATTCAATCCTGGCTTTTTTTGCTCAGTAGCCGGAAGTTGAACATGTTAGACAAAGGTGCCGGATTGCTGGAAAGCAACGGCAGACCGAAGCTTGAGTTCTTCGATTTCCCCTTCGTCAGCAACGGTAGACCCATGCTTGAGTTTTTCGACTTCGCTTTCGTCAGCAGTGGGATCCCAAAGCTGGACGTTTTCGATTTCGATTTGCTCAGCAACGGAATGCCGAAGCTTGAGGTCTTGGACTTAGACTTTGTCAGCAGCGGTATGCCGAAACTGGATGTCTTTGACTTGCGTTCGGTCAACATCTTGATGTTGAACGTGTGCTTGTAAGACGTCAGTAAAGGCAAACCCAGAATATCCGACAAAGGCGTTCCGTTGCTTACGTAGTATTCCGGTAGATCATCGGTGTCTACAGCGCCACAGCCTTGCATGATTTGCTCGGCTTCAGAGCCACGAACGAATGGCGGATACACCGTCAAAACGCTATTGCCCTTTTGTAACGCACGCGTACACACGTGAATATGATCGCTCGGTAACTTGCCATCTGCGATCGCATCCTGGATCGTCTGCGCCTCACTACCTGGCACTGGTGAGAAGAGATGCACCTTGTTCTGGTCGGCGATTAAATCTTCTTCCTCCAGCAGCCGGATCGCTTCGCGCGCCTGACCCTCTGATGGATACATTCTGATAATTGAAAGCATAGTAATGCTCCGCCCGAGTGGTATTGGATAATACCTGAATGAGATGAAACCGTGCAGGCAGACTCAGAAACCCTGAGTCTGCCTGCACAATCGTTTCACTGCGCGACGTTTAGCCGCCGAAGAACGCCGGGAACCACGATGTGTTATCGAGGATCGCGAAGTGCACGGTAAACGAAATCAGCGCAACACCGCCGAGGAACAAAGGCAGGCCAATTGTTGGGTTGACCACTAACCACATTCTGCTTTGATTCATGGTGAGTACTCCTTATCCGAGCCAAGGGGTGAAAAGATAGGCCAGCGTGTGTGCTGTAGCCGAAATCACAAAGAACACGCGCGTGCCATCGATGACATGCTTGTGCAGCTCTTCAGACTGCTTGATCGTAAGACCGGTTGGCCAGACGCGTTCCGGATCGTTAACATTTGACATAATTAAATCTCCAAATCTACCGAAATGAACCCCCGACTGTTAGACAAGGAATTCCCCTGGATTCGCTAGGACTTTCGGACGTGCGGAACCGGCGTCAAGAATTTGTCGAACCCTGACGAGAAATTAGCGATTAGACAGTGCTCTGTCAAGTCAGATTGTCAGTTTTGAGTGTCAACCTTATGTTGCATCGCACAACCTAAACGTTTGCTCTGCAACGGGTTTTTATCTGCAACGTTATGCAGGTTTATGAACTACCTTGAAGAACAGGCATTTATGGTGCACCCACCGCACCAAAACAGGGATTACCCTGTCAGGATTGCTTGCGGAACGGGTACAGCAGTTGCGCCCAATACTTGCGGGGCAGTCGCCGTGTAGTGCCGTAGTGCGCAGGCCACAGATCGCCGGGCATATGGTAGGTGCCAAACAAGACATCAAACAACGGCGAATGCACCGCGTAATTCGTATCGATTGCCGGCGTCTCGGAGCTGTGATGCCAGTGATGGTATTGAGGCGTAGCGATAATGTACTTCAACGGCCCGATTGGGATATGCACGTTGGCATGAACATACACCGCCTGAAACGCAGCGAACGTGACATAGATATCGAGCGCTTGTTTGTCGGTGGCCAGCAAGTACAGAGGAATCATGACCAGACATCGATCGACGAACGTTTGCACAACGTGATTGCGCGAGCCAGCCATCCAATCCATGTACTCAACCGAATGATGTACCGCGTGGAATTTCCACATGAACGCATTCTCATGGAACATCCGGTGCGACCAGTACAACACGAAGTCGGCGCACAAGATCAGAACGATAACCTGCGTCCAGATCGGCAACGCCTGCATCCATGCTTTGAACCCATCATTAAATGCCCATCCGAAACCGGTGACAACAAAGTAGTTGCTGACCAGAAGCAGCACAGTGATGAGCAAATGATTCAAGCAGAAATACAACAGATCCAAGCCCCATTCGGGTCGGAGAATGGCTTGATTACGATACTTAGGAAACACCTTCTCGAGAAAGATGAACACGATGGCGGAGCCAAGAAACGCGAGAATCAACCAGTCGAGTCCGAACGATAACGTGCTCGGCGTCACCGGCCCGGTCGGTACGGTATAGCCGCCCAACGCAAGCGCTGCGAGTGTGAACAATGAACCAATCGCACCAAGCCTGCGTCGTTTGCCCAACACAAACGTAAGAAGACCAAAACACAGAGACACACCCATGCCATACATCAACACGCGCTGCAGTACATCCGCATCGTATGCTGCGCGCAGTTCGGTTGTGGTCAATATGCTTGGGTACAGGTAACAGAGCACGCCAAGAAAACTCAGCACCCCAAGAAACACCGACAACACGCCACTGATTTTGCCGTCGCCAAACCGAAACTCTCGATCCGGCATTGGCGCATCGTCCCGCTCAACATACGTATAGCTCTCGCCGCTGCGTTCTTGTGTTTCAGTGCCCATCACTTCACTCGTCTATGTTCTGTCTCGCTACGCAGCGCGCTACGCCAACGCAGATTTGACTATAGCACCCGCAATTGAATTTTGATGGAACGACCTACACACTTTCAGAAAGCCACAACCCAAAAGATGAATACGCCCAACCTCAAGAAAGGCGTTTACCAGACCCCATTATCGAGAAGCGTCGGGCGACAGGACGTCGCCCGCCGAGGCTACAAGGACGTACTCGTGGCGCCTTCTCGATAATGGGTTCTGGTAAACG
>JBCBZK010000134.1:0-9691 GCA_039815365.1 Pseudomonadota bacterium
CTTCTTGAGCGCTATAGCGCCTTGATTACGCAGATCGCGCTGGAGCAGCCCGAACTGCGTGGGTTGGAAAGTCACGACCGTGCACTCGCCGCGTTGGCTGGCGAGCACGGTATCGGCGTCAACGAAGTGAATGAGCTACTCCGCGCGAATGTGCCGTTTCCGGTCGTGCGTTTAGCAGAACAGTTGTGCAGCGAATGACCATCAGACTGGCTTCGACAATGGGTCTCTTGGCGTGCTTGATCGTTGGCGCCTGCAACAACGGCGCAACGAATGACACGACCGCGACAACCGATCGTGTTGCGTCGACGAAAGGCGACGATCAAGCAAATGTTGTTGGCAACGCAACGCTGACAATGGGCGAAGAGTCCTATGAACTGGACTTCGCGCTATGCGTTATCGAACCAGACAATGCGGTGCGGATCGCAGCCAGTGACAATCAATCGCGTCCCGATTATCCGGTGGTTCGCATTCGCTACTTTCCAGATCGAGTTGTCAAGCCGCCCGTTTTTTCTGTTGAGTTTCGCCAAACCGTCCCGCACCTGTTATGGCGCTTGGACAGTGGCGCTATTCGCCCGACAGAGCCAGGACATACGGCAAGCGGCATCCTCAACGCCACGGAAATGACGAACGATGAACGTGGCAAGCGGATGATTCCGATGGACGAATCGTTCAACCGCGACTTCTCGCTAGATGTTCGCTGCTCCAGCAGCTCACCGCAACCGAAAGCATCTAAGCCGCGCCGTGCCGCTTCTTTGACTTTCGATGGTAAGCAGTATCAGTTCGATTTCGTGATGTGTGCACCAGGCTCGTTAGGCACAACCATGGTCGTTGGCAGTGACAAGGCGAATCGTGCGAGTTACCCCATGGTGCGAGCGTCAGTCTTCCCTGATCAGCCGCCAGAGTCTGTCGCCAACACGATTTCTTTGGACTTTCAAAATGCGACGCCACGCGTGCTGTGGTTGCGACACGAGGCGAATATTCAAAAAACGAACGGCGGATTGGTAGCCGACGGAACACTGCATGGCCAAGAGATGACCCTACAACCGAATGGATTGCAAAAGCCAGTCCCACTGGCAACGGATGCGATCAAGTCTTTTGCGCTTGACGTTACATGCTAGTCGCTCGCCCAATGAACACCTCGCACCACCCCCTTTTGCTGGCAACGATCGCAGTCTTGTCGTTACTGGGCTGCGCAGATGAAGCGGCGGACGAGGAAGATCAGGTCGCAAAACAGCCCGCTGTCGAGTCGCAGCCTGCCAACCCAAACTACTATTTCGATATCTACGGCACCGATCCGGACGACGGGCCAGGTGCGCATTTTCCAGGTGCGTGCGTTTTCCAGGATGATCATGAAAACTTGCTGCTGTTTAGCATGCACAGCCCTGGGCATCGCAACGGCGGCAGCAAAGGTGGGTCGAATCCGCCAAGACTGGATTTCGGCCGTAGCATGCGCATGCACTGGCTGCCTGGACTTGAAGGTACTAGCTATCAAGCTTACAAGTTCGACATGAGCCTCAGATTTGAGCGAAACAGCCGGTTGGTGAACGATACGCAAAACATGCTCACCGAAATCGCGCGAGTGCGCTTTGGCGCGAGTAACGTCCCCGTGTATCGCGTGGAGAAGGCAACGAACGGCGTGCTCCCTGGCTACCATGCGTGGTTTCGTATTCTAAAGACCAATCAGCCTCCCTATACCGCAGGCCTGACCGGTACGCTATTCGCTCACTTGAGGCTGCACAAAATCGGTCGCACTATCCCGGACAACGACCCCTGGACAGACGATGTACTGCTTGGCGTTTTCGAGAGCTTCTACACGCAAGCGTGCTTTGTTGATTACCTGAACGCTCACGGACGGCCGCAAGACACAGCAGTCATTCGTGTCATTGACTAGGAGAAAACAAATGAACATTCGCACGCGACACGCCTTCGCATCGCTGCTTGGGCTCATGATTTGCACAAGCTGTTTCGCCGACGATCACCTGGACGAAGCAGCGAAAGCAGAAATGTCCGAACAGGCACGCCAAATCGAGACCGTCGTGGAAATGATGCGAGCGCAAGGCGCGCCAGAAGCGCAGATCGAGCAATTTCGACAGGTAGCGGCAGCGGCGATACAACAAGCGCCAGCATTGCGCGACGCAGAAAAGCGAAAACAGGCAGCTGCGAAACCCGAGAGAACGCCGGAACGCGCACAGGCGCCCAAGCCAGAGTTGCCTACCTTCGATCTTCAGATTGCGGAAAGCGCCTACAAGCTAAAACTCTATCGATGCGAGAAAGGTTCAAACATTATCTCGTTCGGCGCAGCAGGACTTGATGACAGTAATAACGCTGGCCCAAAGCTCCAGGTCAACTGGGCGCAACTCCCCGATGGCATGCAGAACGTGAACCTTAATTTTACCGTGGGTGATTCCTATGTGGCTCTGGAACCAGCGCCGTGGAACTACGAAAATGGTGTGTACCGATTTAGTGAACAGGTGCAGTTGAATACGCCGTATGGACCGACAACAAATCGTCAGCAACGCACCGAAATTGTTCGCATGACCTTTACGATTGACTGCGAAGGTTAGAGGAAATTCACCACTGACCCGCATGGAAGACGAATAAATGTATGTCAAAGTGTTATGGGATCGCGGACATTTTATCGTTCTCGTACGCGGACGTTTCATGCTCCTGATCCCGCATGCTCATCGACGAGTCGCCGATCCAATCTTCGTTTGATTCGGTCAATGTAATCCCGGCAGCCGTTTTCATCTTCAAGACCACCCGGCGCACTCAACCGTTGATGCATCGCGCTCGCCACCGGATGGGGTGTTAACGCAAAGTCGCACTCAATACCCGTCAGCGCTGCAAGCCCGGCACGATACTGCGCGACGTAAACGGGGTGCAGCATAAACTGATAACCGTCTCGACTGATCGGCGATAGGCTATCGATATAGACCATTGTCTTGCACTGATCTGCCTCACACGCGGTCCATTGCCAGCTCAACGCACCTGGCGAATGCCCCGGAGTCTCGAAAGCCGTTAGCGTATTCGTGCCCAGCGTGACTTGCTCGGCGTGCGAGATCGTTGCATCAACCGACACACCAGCAAACGGGTCATGCATGCCAGACTGTGGGTCGTTCGCAGCAACCACGCCTGACTGCAACACGGGTGCCGAGCGCGTTGAAGCGATAACGCGCGCGCCAGACTCTGCCTGCAAGAATGCCAAGCCACCCACGTGATCAAAGTGCTCGTGACTGTGCAACAAAATTTTGACGTCTTTAACGTTGAAACCCAGTGATGCGATATTGGCGGCGATCATTGGCCCGCCGCGCTGCGTGCCACCGTCGATCAAGATATGACCGTCATCACCCGCAATGAGAATGGAAGCGATGCCGCACGTGCCAACATAGTAAGTCGCGCCGTAAACGCGATACGCAGGCCCAGGTTTATCCCACGCATCATTCGGTCCGCATTCAGCGACCCAGGCCTCGCCGTTGTCAACAACAGGTGGTTGGCTGTGTTGCTTCAATGCGCAAGCCGCCGTTGTCACTAGCGCCACAGTAACCAAGGCCGATCGAAGACGCAGCCGATCAACCATCAAGGTCTGCCATCGACGTCCAGCGTGGCAATGGGCTTTGCAATCGTAACGACGCTCTCACCGCGTTTCACTGGAGGCCCAGCTAGCCCATAAATCGTGTAGCCGCTTGTTGGTGCGGTGACAGTTTCAACCACTGCTCCCGTGTAGTCCTTGATGACACCAAGCACCTCGCCCTTGGTCACATCGCGGCCAACGCTGTGCACCGGATACCAGACACCTGAGTGATTCACTGGGGCTGACTGCGTGCCGTCAAAAAAGCGCTGCGATGTAACACCGGCTGCGGCGGTGGCAGGTAGCGCACCAAGGAATCGCAGCGCGTTAAAGACTCCGCTGACGATCATTTCGACATCGGCCGGATCACGCTGCCCGTTCTCCCCGACTTCCAGCAACACCGTAGGCAGCCTCTCCGCCACGGCTTGCCGATTTAACGAGCATCGTGTATCCACTTGTGCCTGCGTCATCATCGAATAGCGAACAACATTCGGGAAGCCAGTCGCAAGGGCAACGCCGAGCGCAGTCTCATAGTCACTAGCCAGCGGTCCGCCGTACACACCGACGAATGCATCTAGCCATTCGGCGCCGTCACCACTGTGAATATCAAACACAAAATCAGCGGCCGGTATCAATTGCGTCGATAGCGCATGTGCGATGCGTTCCGTCTGCGTCCCGGAAGCATCACCCGGGAAAGAACGGTTGAGGTTTTTGCGATCATACGGGTTCACATAAGGCGAACGGTTCTCGAACGCAGACACGTGCGCTGGACGTACGATGACGACGTTACCCTTAAGGTTCTCTATCGGAATCTCGTCAGCTAATCGGTCTCCAGCGAGAATCGGCGCGAACTCATATCCATGTACGCCGGTCACCAACAGCACCGTCGGGCCTTCAGGCTGACCGGCAAGAACGGTGACCGGGATGAACGTGGCCGGGTCATGCTCGCCGGCAGGCACTTGAATCGAAAAATCATCGCGTGCCCCACTTTCGACGACACGCTCACCAATTTCTATATCCGCATAGGCGGTGAGCGCTGCGGCGCTAGTGGCCAGCAGCATTACCAGCAGACGACGCACGAGCGAGCCACTCATCGCGACTGCGCGATTGGCGTAAACACCGGCAAACGCTCGAACGCTTGTGGATCGAACGCTTCACCTTTGAACAGCTTTGGATAGTAAAACTCACGAAGCGAGTCATGGTAGCGCCGGACTTCGAGCTCATACGCAATGCTCGCCGGAATGTCGGTGTCCGCCAGCTTCTGTAGCGTGCGCTCCATCAACGCCGGTGGCGACAACAACGCGATCCTCGATGCCCAACGATCCCGTAGCAACCGCCCCTCGCGATACGCGTTGGTCAGTGGCTCAACGTGCTGATCACCGACTTGCTGAAACGCGTAATACCATTTCCACTCAAACCCTTCTTGCCCCACTTCGGTGTACGGCGCCCACTCAGGATGGCGCGCAACAAATGCATCCATCGTTGTCACTACGGGTAGATCCCACGCATCGTTCACCGCTTCGCGCTGCGTCAGCAAAATATCCGAGCCATGCGGCAGCGAGACCGTTTGATCTATCACAATACGACCCAACGCCGGCACCACGACCGCGAGCAACACCCATACGCCCAACAGTGCAGAAACAATTGCGCCTGCAGACTGTTGCCATGCAGACACACGCAGGCACACCCACATCCAGAAAGCGATGTAGAGCGCAACGGCCGCCGATGCCAATAGCATGGTGATGGGGCTTGTACGGCTTAACACCCCACCGATGATGAGCGGGATAATCACGGCGATGTAGACGCCGACGGCACGCACGGTGGCGCGGGTAAACCAGAACGCTTTGGCGTTGGTCGCCGTTGCGACTAACAAGTCATGACGGCCGACAGCACGCTCCGCAGCGCGCAGATCATGCAGCAACGCAATGAGTAACAGCGGCACCACGAACGTGACGAGAAATGCAAAATCGAATCTACCGATCAACGCAAACACAGGGTTGCCTGCATCGCGTTCGTGAATCTGCCCTTCCATTGCCAACATCCGCACCCGGTGTTTCCAGGCCGTGCTGTCGCGCTGCCCTAACGCCGCAAATGCAAATGCCGATGGTGGGTCATACGTCAGGTGAAACGAATAGTAAGCCGCGCTTCCCCAATCACTTTGCTCGAAGAACGTCAGGCGTCGCTCTTCAGCGTCCGTTTCGAGCAGGCTGCCGATCGTTCGTTGTTGATCACGAACTTCCAAAGAGCCACTGGTCACGGAAACAATGGACAGAACGAGCGCAACAAAAACCGCAGTAACGATTGCGCGATCGCGCATCACGAACGCCGCTTCACGGACAAAAGCGCTACCGGCACTCATGGCGCGAGCCTCCGGCCGACGAGCAACAAACCGCTGAATAACGCGCCGATCCAGACTGCCAGAATCAACAATGCCGGCATCGCTGTCGTCAACCGTTCCGACAACGCTGCGGGCACAAATCGGAAGTCCTCAAGAACACGCCAGTTATCGGCGCTCACTCGCGCACGCTGTGACGCTTCTTCGCCGTTATTGCGATTCATATCATCCTCGAACGACAACACTTCGGAGTGCACTTTGTTAAGCCCCTGAACAAAACGGTAGCGCACACCCTCTGCCTCTCGCAAGAACCGGTGGTAGTGGGTGATGTCGGTTCCAGAAATAGCGCGTGACGCACTGGCGACCGCCAGCATCGGTGACAACCATCCAAAACGTCCTAATTGTCTGGATTGAGCGAGTTCGGCATCCAACTGTGCTTGCGCATATTCGTTGAGTTTTGCTGTGAGCTTTTCCTCGGAGTAAGAGGCAACGACACCACGAAAATTCACGGGTAAATCCTCAACGCGCTCAACGTCATACTGCGCGAGCAAATTGGCGCGCATCGAAGCGAACGCCGGATCCGCCGCATTGTGTCCATCGCCGAGCTCGCGTAGGTCAGTGACCATCGCCAACTCTGACTCAATCTTGCCTGGACTCGCTGCGTTGCGTGATACGGCATCGACCGCAAGAGACGGGACTAACAGGCAGACACACAGCCATGCAGATGTCGCGATCGTGAGCACCATGCCGCGCGAGCGAAGTGTCGACGAAAGAACGAGGACTGCAGCAGCCCACACCAACAGGTACATGAGGTAAGCACCAGCAAGTGCTGCAGACGCGGCAAATCCTTCAGCAACCCAGCCAACAACAAACAGCGGTAGCAATGAAATGGCAGCAAGCGACAATAACGCTAGCCATTTACCGAATACCATTTGCTCACCGCGAACGCCCTGCAGCAGCAACGTCGGCAACGTGCCCGCCTCGCGTTCACGCACGATAGCGCCGTAGCCCAACAGCACCACCAGTAACGAGCCAAACAGCTGATACACCAATGCGGGTGTCAGCAAGGACAATCCACCGAGGTTTGCACTCGCTGCCACATCCGCAAATGCTGCCGAATTTTGTCGGTGTCCTTCGAGGAACATGGACTGTCCGGTCACCGCGTCCAACCCAGGGTCGATAGCAGCCAACGGGGCGGGCGCGCGAAACACATAGTGACCGTAGTGCACCATGCGATGCGGATGTCGGTCAGGCTGTGAAGCAAAACGCGCTTCGGCCTCGGTTTGATCATGCAGTCGCGCGTGCTCGGCCTGCTCGGCTTGAATCAGCGTTAGTGCGCTCGTGATCAGCAACACAGCAACAAAGACGCCAATACCCCACAGCGCCAACCGGGAGCGAAGCCAAAAACGCCATTCATCTTTTGCGATCGTCAGTACTTTACTCATGATGATTCTCTACCAGAAAACGCACGATGCACGACCTCGGGGTCAATCCGACCACCCTCGGGTGCCGTAAATTCTCCCACAAACGCTCCCTTGCGCAGCAAACCAATCCGATCAGCAACCTGGCAAGCGCCATACACATCGTGTGTCACCATCAGTACGGTTTTTCCCTGCTCCGATAGATCGCGCACCAAATCATGAAATTCGTCGATAGCGACAGGGTCCAATCCTGATGTTGGCTCATCCAACAACAGAATTTGGGTGTCTCTGAGCAGCGCTAGCGCGATAGCAACCTTTTGACGCATGCCTTTCGAGTAACCACGTAACTTTTGTGATCGCGCGGCGCTGTCCAGCGACACGCGATCAAGCGCTTTGTCTATGTCTGCGGTCGTCGCGTTCGTTTCGGACAGCTTCAATAGATAGCTTAAGTTTTCGTGCGCGTTGAGATGCTCATATAACGACGCCGTCTCGGGCAAATACGCGATCGACTTGCGTGCTGTAGCAGGATCCGTGCTCGCCTCAGTCGACAGCACGCAAGCGCGGCCATCGGACGGCGTCAAAAATCCAAGAAACGTCAATAGCGTCGTCGACTTGCCCGCACCGTTACCGCCAAGTAACGCAAAGACACTGCCCTGCCCGACGGCAAAGTTCACTGCCTTCAAAACGGGTTTTCCCCCGCGAGAGACCGACAAGTTGTCGGCGAGTAATACTGGTTCGGTCATAGGTTGTGGTCCACGGAAATCGAAAGGCCTTGGTCATCACGCGTGACGAAAAGCATACAGCGTGACACTGCAATGGCCAGTGCAAATGGGTAGCCGCACAGTGTGCGACGGAGAAAGTGCTGCCAGTCGCGCACGCCTGTCATGCGCGGCTCTGGCTAGGTCGCGCTCATCCCAGATTCGGTGGTCCGGTCGATGGTGGCGACAGATCGCATCCAGAGGCACAGCCACGCTGTGCAGAAAGGGGCTCTGCCGACGCATCACGCTGCGGCATCGTATAGATGGCACACGTGTGAGCGATACCCGGATCATCACCGTTCGCAACGGCATCGGGACAAACGGCATCACTTTCAGCATGCAGGCAAGCGCCGTGCTCTGCAGCATGCACAGCCACGCACAGCTGTGCTGCTAGCATGATCGCTAACAGGAATTTCCCAGCGCTGGCTGACCTACTGCTCATGGCGTCAGAGTATCACTGTCGTTTTGCGCTAACAATCGCGTTCCCCGATGGGGTCGGGCGCATCGGGTTACATCATTTGCGACGAAGAACCTGGTGTCGCTCGGGCAGCGCTGCCCACAAGAATTGGCTATTGATGCTGTCAAACAACCGCTATCATCTGGGCCTCACCATACAACGCTGACCAATCTCAAGTGCTCGCCGGTTTTCTCGCACGCATTGCACGGACCATCTGGGCATGGCCAGTTACCTGTATGACGTTCTATTGATCAACCCCACCGACGCGAGGAGAGACCATGCCGGGTGACCCGCTATTCTGGTCCGTTGCGATTCTCGCAGTACTCATTACAGGCGTTGCCAAAGGTGGGTTCGGCGGGCTCGGTTTACTCGCGGTGCCTTTGATGGCACTGATCATGTCGCCGGTACAGGCGGCAGGCGTCATGTTGCCGATTCTGCTTGTTATGGACGTTGTGAGCGTCGCGGCCTACCGGAAACACTGGGACAAGACCGTACTGCTGCTCACGCTCCCCGGCGCCGTTGTTGGCATCTTGATCGGTGCATTGCTGGCCGGGTACGTCAACGATAATGGCGTTCGTATCTTCGTCGGACTCATCGCCGTTTGCTTCCCGGTTTACACAGTTCTAAAACCGAAAAGCGACGCGAGTGTCGTCAAAGACAGTAAACCGCTGGGCGCTATCGCCGGGCTTACCGCCGGCTTCACAAGCTTTGTCGCACATGCGGGTGGTCCGCCTTACCAAGCTTATGCGTTGCCGCAGAATCTGGAAAAACGCGTCTTCGCAGGCACGTCTGTAGCGTTCTTTTTTATCGTCAACATCGTCAAAATCGTGCCGTATGCCCTGTTAGGTCAGTTTGATCGAACAAACCTTATGACATCCGCGCTGCTGATACCGCTGGCACCGATCGGTGTGATGCTCGGGGTGTGGCTTGTGAACCGGATCAACCCGCAGTGGTTTTTCCGGATCATTTACGCGCTGATCTTTGTGGTTGGCTTGAAATTGCTATGGAGCGGTGTGGGCGCATTGCTGATGACTTAGCTGGCACAGTAGGTCGCAAATGGCGTGCTCCTGTGCCCAAAACCCGAATTCGGCGTATGCTAAACACACGCTGGCATTGTTGAGAGGGTTCTGTATGTATATCCCAGAAGGCTAC
>JBCBZK010000185.1:0-5182 GCA_039815365.1 Pseudomonadota bacterium
GCGCCTACGAGATTGTGACCTTCGGCGAGCAGTCGAAAGCACCCGTCAGCTATCCGTCTCCGGTTCACGCCTGACAGGGCGTACCTGAACTTTACATCGTGTTGCTGGTGCACCCGCGCCGTGGCATGCAGCTAACAGTTGCGCCTGAGCGTAGCGCAGCCGACTGGCGCGCTCGCCGGTCGTCACAGTGACGGTCAGTTGCTCGGAGGTCTCGTCGATGCTGAGCGTCGCGATGAGGTCAGCGAGCTCCGGCGGCAACGCATCGGTGATGCGGTCGTTGATGCTGACTTTGTGTTGCGCAAGCTTTGCAAGATTGGCAAGGGCTGTATGCCCGGCGATAACAGATTTGAGATCTTTGGTACTCATGGCAACAATTTTTTATGTGATGGATGTCTCAAGCTGCACCAATGGTGAGCACTATGAGACCCGGTCGGTAGTTTGTAACTGCAGTTTTTTGCATAGTGTCAGTGTCTTAGGGCAAACCCAGCGAAAGTTGGAGACGCAAAGCGATCGGTCTACAGGCTAATGACGATGATGTCGGAAAAAGCCCATGACGGCGACGCTGCTGACAAACGATGTTCGGTTTGTGATGTTTTCGCAAGCCAAAGCGCCAAAAAAATCAGCACCGTCGAAAAAATTTTGGTACAACAACGGGCTTCTTTGCCGTTGTCACAGCATTATAGAGTGTTATGAACGTCGTTATATTTCGCAACGGGGCCGGCGGCCCTCGTCAGTATCAACTGACCTCCTTTAGTGTCCTTGCCGCTGCCGCTGCCCTCGTCGTTATAGTCTCGGCGGTTCTTTTTAGTGGTGGATACACGCTCGCAGTCAAGCAAAGCGGGTATACCGATTCGCAAGAATTGTTGCAGCTTCGCCAGGAACTCCTCGTTCAAAACGAAGATCTTGAGTCAGCAAGGCGCGATGCACAGGACACACTTGATGCTTTAGCGATCCGTATTGGGCAGATGAACGCACATGTAGTGCGCTTAGATGCGCTGGGTCAACGATTGACCGAAATGGCCGGGCTGCAAGACGGTGAATTCGACTTCGAGACCGTACCGCCAATTGGTGGTCCTGAGGAAACTGAACAACTGCTGGATCTCGATGAAGCCGGCCTCATCGCTCAGCTTGCCGGGTTGAACGTGCAAATCGAAGATCGCGCCCGCCAACTGGAAGTGCTCGAAACTGTCATGCTTACGCGCAATGTGGGCGCTCGCACCCATCCGCAAGGCCAGCCCGTGGAAGCGGGCTGGGTGTCGTCGCACTACGGTACTCGCACGGACCCGTTCACGGGTAAACAGGCGCGACATAAGGGCGTCGACATTGCGGCGCGCGCTGGCGCCAAAATTCGGGCCGTCGCGTCTGGCGTTGTGACTTACTCGGGCAATCGTTACGGGTATGGCACTATGGTGGAAATCGACCATGGCGACGGGTACATCACGCGGTATGCGCATAATGCCGAGAATCACGTCGCCGTCGGCGACGAGGTCGCGAAAGGACAACTCATCGCATTAGTCGGCTCCACAGGCCGTGCAACCGGTCCCAATCTGCATTTTGAAGTCCTGAAAGATGGCAAAACGCAAGATCCGATGCGTTTTATCAAGGGTAAACAGCCCAGATAACCGAGGGTTTCCAGCAGCCTTCGAACTGCTACCGCTTGTATTTTTCGACTTCGTTCCCATTCATAACTATCGGTACGCGTGACCGAGTGCGTCGCTGTGCGTTTTGCGGTTCCGCTGTTGGCCGTGAACCCTTACCATAGCGCGCGGGTCCGCCACATGTTGTGCGCGGGATTTTTCGCAGCCTGTTAGGAGCTAGCGTGGCTTTGTTCTCAAGCATTTTTGGCAGTCGCAACCAGCGTCTGGTTAATAAGTATCAGAAAACGGCGAACCGTATCGGCGACCTCGAGTCGGATTACCAAAGCCTTGCCGATAGCGAGTTCGCAGAAAAAACGCAGAGCTTTAAAGCCCGTCATGAGGGCGGTGAAAGTCTCGATGATCTGATGCCTGAGGCATTTGCGCTTGTGCGCGAAGCGTCGGTTCGCGCACTCGGCTTGCGCCATTACGACGTCCAATTGGTCGGTGCAATGGTTTTGCACAACGGCGATATTAGCGAAATGCGTACAGGTGAGGGTAAGACGCTCATGGCGACGCTGGCAGCCTACCTCAACGCGCTGGATGGCAACGGTGTGCATATTGTTACCGTCAATGAATATCTTGCGGCGCGTGATGCGGAATGGATGCGGCCGGTTTACGAAATGCTCGGCCTGTCGGTCGGCGTCGTGCGCAGTGGCATGGCAACCGCAGATAAACGCGACGCGTATGCGGCAGACATCACTTATGCCACAAACAATGAGCTTGGTTTCGATTACTTGCGCGACAATCTCGCATTCGCGTTGGAAGACCGTGTGCAACGCAAATTGAGTTTTGCGATCGTTGATGAGGTGGACTCGATTTTGATTGATGAGGCGCGCACGCCGTTGATCATTTCCGGCCCGTCAGAGCAACGCACGGATCTGTACGAACGTATCAACAAACTTGTGCCGTCTTTGAAGCTGCAGGAAGTTGAAGAAGAGCCTGAGAACCCGATGAACATGGCGGCGCCCAAGCCGGCGCTATCTGACGAAGAGCGTGGTGATTTCACGATCGATCCAAAGTCCCGTCAGGCGTTTTTGACAGAGCAAGGTCACGAGAACGCTGAAC
This sequence comes from Pseudomonadota bacterium, assembly GCA_039815365.1. Lineage (GTDB taxonomy): Bacteria > Pseudomonadota > Gammaproteobacteria > Steroidobacterales > Woeseiaceae > CALBPI01. The sequence continues at coordinate 2,703 of JBCBZK010000185.1, forward strand.
GACTCATGAGCCGGGCAGGGCTCATCGGTGAGGGTGAGAGTCTCTATGACGCGGCCAATATCCGTTTGATGCATCATTTGACCGCGGCACTGCGCGCGCATCATCTGTATCAACGTGACGTTGAGTACATACTCAACAATGGTGAGATTGTCATTGTTGACGAGTTCACAGGGCGCACAATGCCTGGTCGGCGCTGGTCAGATGGCTTGCATCAGGCAATCGAAGCCAAAGAAAACGTGTCGATCAAGGAAGAAAACCAAACGGTCGCGTCGATTACCTTCCAGAATTTTTTCCGGATTTACGACAAACTCTCTGGCATGACGGGTACTGCCGATACGGAAGCATTCGAGTTCCAACAGATCTACGGTTTGGAGGTTGTCGTCATCCCGACGCACCGACCGATGGTCCGCGATGACAGACCTGATCTTGTATTCCTGACACAGCAAGACAAGTTTGATGCGATTGTTGAAGACATCGTAGAAACGCGCGAGCGCAAACAACCTGTTTTGGTAGGCACGACGTCTATCGAAACATCGGAATTGCTGAGTAAAGAGTTAAAGAAGAAATCGATCTCGCATGAAGTGCTCAATGCCAAGCAGCATGAGCGTGAGGCCAAAATCGTTGAAGAGGCTGGTCGCCCGGGTTCGATCACGATCGCAACGAACATGGCGGGTCGCGGTACCGATATTGTGCTTGGCGGCAGCCTTGAAGCGGAGCTTGAAGCGCTCGGCGCTGATGCCCCCGAGAGCGAACATGAAGCACTGAAGGCGGATTGGCAAAAACGCCACGATGCGGTGCTTGAGGCGGGCGGTTTGCACATCATCGGTACTGAGCGTCACGAGTCACGGCGTATTGATAATCAGCTCCGCGGTCGTTCCGGTCGTCAGGGTGATGCCGGCTCGAGCCGATTCTTCCTGTCTATGGAAGACAACTTGATGCGCATTTTCGGGGATCCGGATCGCACCAAAGCACTGTTGCAACGCGTGGGTATGCGTGAGGGTGAGGCCATTGAAAGTGGCCTACTGTCACGTCAGATCGAAAAAGCACAACGCAAAGTGGAAGCGCACAATTTTGATATGCGCAAAAACCTCCTTGAGTATGATGACGTTGCGAATGAACAACGTAAGGTCATCTACCACCAGCGTACTGACTTGATGCATGCCGAAGACGTCAGCGAATCGCTTGCAGAAATACGCGCTGAAGTCATCGATCATCTGGTCAGCGACTTTTTTCCACCTAACAGTATCGAAGAGCAGTGGGATGCAAGTGGCCTTGCTACCGTTCTGGAATCAGAATTCGGCGTTGTTGCCGATGTTGGCTTGTGGTTGCGAACGGATCAGAAACTGAACGCAGAAGGGGTTCGCGAAAAGGTTGGCGAAGCCGTCGAAAGCGCCTACCGGCATCGCGTCGAAACCGTCGGTGTTGAGACGATGCGTCAAGTTGAGAAGGCCGTGATGCTGCAGCAGCTCGACCTTGATTGGAAGGAACACTTAGCGGCGCTGGATTACCTGCGCCAGGGCATTGGTCTGCGCAGCTATGGCCAGAAAAATCCCAAGCAGGAATACAAACGCGAAGCGTTTGAGATGTTCGCATCTATGCTGGATTCCGTGAAACGCGAAACTGTTGCGAAGTTATTGCGTATCCGGATTCGCAGTGATGAAGAGATTGCTGCAATGGAAGCCGAGCGTCGCGCAGCGCAGGCGTTGAAATTTCAACACGCATCAGCGCCTGATCTTGGGCCGGGCGCTTCCGAGCAGACCACGCCTGCGAGCGCCGAGACGTTTAAGCGCGAGCAGCCGAAAGTTGGTCGCAACCAGCCGTGTCCGTGCGGATCTGGCAAGAAATACAAACATTGCCATGGACAGCTCAGTTAACGAACAGTGACCAACAAGATATCGATTCGAGTCGCGGCTGGCATCTTGCGTCGCGGTTCACAGTACTTTATTGCGCAGCGTCTGCCTGGCGATCGCGGAGAGGGTGCGTGGGAGTTTCCGGGTGGCAAAGTGGAGCCTGGTGAGTCGGATAGCGATGCACTGCGACGCGAGTTGGCTGAAGAATTAGGTATTGAGATTACCGAGTCTGCGCTACTCATGACGCTGACACACGAGTACCCGGAGCGTTTTGTCGACTTAGTGTTCTTTGAAGTTCTTGCGTGGCACGGCGAGCCGGAAGGCTGTGAGGGTCAGGCGACACGATGGTGTGAGCGCAACGCGCTGGCAGACGTCGATTGGTTGCCGGCTAACGGACCGGTCGTTGCCGCGTTGACGTCATCTAGCAAATACTAAGCGCGAACTCGACGTTCTCGCTCGTCTGCACGGGACGGCTGTGCACGTCCGGCCAGGTTAAGAACCGGATCGTAAAGCGTTGCGGACTGCCGCTGACTTCGGGAAACAACTGCATCTGATCACTGAGTGTGACTCGCAACATTCGGCAGGCGGTTTCTTTACCGATGGAGTACTGGAACATGCCGCTGTCTGCGA
>JBCBZK010000149.1:0-8528 GCA_039815365.1 Pseudomonadota bacterium
CACGAATAGTCTCAATGAAACTGAATGTTCTTTGCGACATCCATATCGAGTTTGAACCCTTCGATACTCCAGCGACTGACGCAGACGTCATTAACGCTAACGTTACGCGCTCTCGTCAACGCTGAACTGCAGACCAGCATGTTTCATCAGGCGGTTAGGCAAGGTATCGCTCATCGCTGCCATTGGCGTGGAAAAACCGCCTTTTCCGGCGGTTGATTTCGTTTTTGATAAACAGACAGCTGCTTCGCCCAACATTCGGCTGGTACACCCGTATCCCGGGTCTCGCTCACCCTTCAGGGTTCCGGTGAGCATATCTCCGTCGCGAGTCATGCCGGCAAAGCGGATCGTGAAGTAACCATTGGCGCGTTGCTCTGCGTCCGGGCCACTGCCGGGCTTCGGCAGTAACAGCTTGCGCATGACGAAACGGCTTGGCGGAATCGCAGCACCGGCAACAAATGCGCCAGTGGCGGCAGTAATCGCCACTGACTTGGCCATGCCGGCAGCGCCGTCACCGCACAGCGTCCATTCCTGATAACGAAAGTCCTTGCCATACGGATAATCGAGTAGTGCATTTGTGCGACGCACGACGCGTGTATTGACGCTTGCCATGACGAACGGGGCAACCCACTGTCCGAGCATCTCGTCACGGTGGGGAATGAATTGCTCGTTCTGATCATCGCCGCTGCGCGCGTCTTTCGGATTGAGCGCATAGGGGTCTGCGAGCAGTTTCGCAGTGCGCAGGTTTTTCTGCGCCTCACTGACGATTTCCATCATACTTGCCGCGGTGCCGCCGCTCAGTCGGCCGCTAGTGCCAGCGAGATAGAAGTGGATCTTTTGCAACGACTGGCCAAACGTTTCTTCTGAGGCTTGCTGCATCATCCAGACACCGAGGTCTGATGGTATTGAGTCAAAACCACAGCAATGAACAATACGCGCGCCTGATCGTTCCGCGGTGACGCTGTGTGCGTCGATCATGCGTCGCATCCATGGTACTTCGCCAGCAAGATCGCAGTAGTGCGTGCCTGCGCGTGCGCATGCGGCGACAAGCTCACCGCCGTACAGCACATAAGGTCCGACAGTGGTGGCAACAACTTTCGTGAGCTCGGCGAGATGCTTCATGTCATCAACGCTGTTGCCATCAGCGATGATGAAAGGGATGTTACCGGTTTCATCACCGATGCTCGCTCTTGCAGCACGCAGCTTTTGTTCGTTGCGTCCGGCCATTGCCCACTTGAGCTTTTTCCCAACGCCGTAGGTCTGGAACAAGTGCTCCGCGACCAGTCGGCCCGTGAAACCCGTTGCGCCCCAGACGACAACATCATAAGTGCGTTTTTTGCGTGCCATGCGTTTATCGCCTTGTGGTGTGGCGCCGATCATTGTCGGCGCGCCAATAGTATGCGGGCAATTGTGACTGTGAGCGAATACTTGTCATTGCTAACGCATGCGTCGCAGCTTAGTTCGTATCCAGACCTAACTCAGTGATGATGCGATCACGCTGCGCAGCAACATCGCGTCGAAGTTGCACTTCATCAATGGTGAGCACAGTGCGATCAAGCATCAGAATCCTGCCATCGACAATGGTCGTGACCACGTTGTTTGCGTCGCTCACGTAGACGAGATGGGAGCGAAGATCATAGGTCGGCGTGTGCATCAGATCATCGGTCTCGATTTGAATCATGTCGGCGCGTTTGCCAACTTCGAGACTGCCAATCTCGTTCTCAATACCGATCGCGCGCGCGCCTTCTATTGTCGCCATCGCCAGTACGTCAGCTGCCGGTAGTGCGGTAGGGTCGGTTTCAATCAGTTTTGCCAACAGACCGGCAAGGCGAATCTCTTCCCACATATCAAGATCGTTGTTACTGGCCGCACCGTCTGTCCCCAACCCGACGGGTACGCCGGCGTTGCGCATCGCGCTGACCGGACTGGCGCCCGATGCAAGCTTCATGTTCGACGTAGGATTGTGAACAACACCGGTACCGCGCGCTGCCAACGTGCGTATGTCGTCAGAATCCGGATATACAGTATGCGCTGCGATTAACGGTCCACTAAGAAATTCGAGCTTATCCAGTAATTGCACGGGTGTCATACCGTAACTGTCAGCGATTTGTTCAATTTCCGCACGCGATTCCGAGACGTGAATACTGATCGGTGCGTGTAGCTGCGCAGCAGCGCGCTGGATGCGCTGTAGCCAGGGTTCGGAAATCGTGTAGACGCTATGCGCGCCTAACACCGGCACGATGCGCGAGTGTTTTGTTTGCCATCGGGTAATGAAATCTACGGCTTGAGCGAGTGATTGCTCGCCGTCGGGCGCGTCCGGGCTGGTCTGTTCGATCACGCTAGGCGCAACCAGCGCGCGGATGCCACAGTCCACGACAGCATTGGCGACGGCATCGGGGAAATAATACATGTCGACGAATACCGTGGTGCCTCCGCGGATCATCTCGTAACAGGCAAGCGTGGTGCCGACGGAGACGAACGTCTCGTCAACAACGGACACTTCGGCCGGGAAGATAAAACGTGTGAGCCAGGTCATGAGCTCAAGGTCGTCGGCGACACCACGCAGTAATACCATCGCGGCATGCGTATGGCCGTTTACAAGACCAGGCATCAGGAGGCGATTACCTCCATCGACGGACTGCTCCGCAACCCAGTCGCGATCAATCTGCGCGCGTTCTTCGATGGCCACTATGATGCCGTCTCGGATCGCTACTGCGCCGTCAGTGATTGACGCCCGCGTCTGCGTCATCGTCAGAATATGATCCGCATAGACAATGAGGTCGGCTTGTTGGCGTGGCTGAGACGGGTCTGCCGACTCACTGTCGCATCCGGTCATCCAGATCGCCATGGTGCAACTCAGCAAGGTTGCTTTCCACGATGTCATTGAGCTGTCTCCAAAGAATGGTAGCTGCCGGGTTCAAACCGCGGCATGCACAAACAGTGAAACACAAGATCGGTATCTTGCGTATTGCGAATTTGCTGTGCCGTGCCGGCCGGAATATAAACACGATCTCCTGCGGCGACCTTGAAGGCCGGTTGATTGCCCAGGTGCATCATTCCCTCACCGCTGACGAGCACATACCACTCATCTACGGACAGCGCATGATTTTGCGTCAAAGTGCCGGCTGTTACGCGGCACTGTGCCAACGATGCGCCAGGGTGTGCTTCGCTATTGATCAGCTCTTTGATGTAACAACGCTCATCTGTCCAGACTTCTTCGCTCACGTTTTTTCGCTCCCTACTGTGGTCTTGGCGGCTGCGGTGTATCATAGCGAGCGGAATAACAATGCGGCAAAAATCATGACAAAACATATGAATGCAGCAGAGGGCGACTTCGCATCGACGGTATTGATGCCCGGCGATCCGCTTCGCGCCCAGTATATCGCGCAGACCTACCTCACGGACGCGCGTGAAGTGACCAACGTGCGGAATATGCTCGGTTTCACAGGAACCTACAAGGGTGAGCCGGTGTCGGTGATGGCGCACGGCATGGGTATACCCTCGGTTTCAATTTACGTCAGCGAACTCATTGAGAGTTACGGCGTCAAGCGAGTGATTCGCGTGGGCAGCTGCGGGACGGTGAACCCGAAAACCGCGCTGCGCGATATTGTCATCGGCGCGGGGGCCTGTACGGATTCCGGCGTCAATAGAATGCGTTTCGGCGGTTACGACTATGCAGCGATCGCAGATTTCAAATTACTGCGTCGTGCGGTTGACGTTGCGGAAGCACACGGTGTCCGGTTCCACGTCGGCAACCTGTTTTCTGCCGATTTGTTTTACACGCCCGACCCTGAGATGTTCGATACGATGGCGAAGTACGATGTCATGGGTGTTGAGATGGAGGCGGCCGGCATTTATCCACTCGCGGCTGAGCACGGTATTGCGGCTTTGGCGATCTGCACGATCAGTGACGATATTCGCAGCGGTGACGCGTTGACATCCGATGAACGCGCGCTCACGTTTGACGAGATGATTAAGGTCGCGCTGGACACGGCGGTTTCCGTTGACTGAGCAAACGCTACCAGATCTGTCGCGACTCACGCCTGTGGATACCGTCGGCGTCAATGAGCGCGTTGCGCGGTTGTGCAGCCGGTCGATCAAGGCTGAGAGCAAGCGACAGGGATTGCTGCGCATCTTGTCGATGATCGACTTAACGACGCTTGAGGGTGCGGACACCAGCGGCAAAGTGCTCCAGCTGTGCGCTAAGGCCAAGCAGCTGCACAATGCACTGCCGGATTTGCCGCGCGTTGCCGCCGTATGCGTCTACCCGACGATGGTGGCTTGTGCCAAAGAAGCCGTTCAGGGGACAGGTATCGCGGTTGCCTCGGTCGCGACGGCGTTTCCCAGCGGTCAGTCGCCCTTGTCGATCAAGCTCGATGATACGCGCGCTGCGGTTGCTGCTGGGGCCGACGAGATTGACATGGTCATCGCCCGAGGTGCTTTTCTGAGTGGTGATTACCAGCGCGTGTTTGACGAAATCGTCGCAGTGAAGCAGGCGTGCGGTCGTGCTCACCTCAAAGTGATTCTGGAGACCGGTGAGCTCGGTAGTCTCGATCAGGTAAAGAGAGCCAGTGTGCTGGCGATGGCCGCGGGGGCCGACTTTATCAAGACATCGACGGGCAAGATTCAGCCTGCAGCAACGCTGCCGGTGACGCTTGTGATGTTGCAAGCGATACGTGATTTTACCGAAACAACGGGTCGAATGGTGGGTATGAAGCCTGCTGGTGGCATTTCAAAATCAAAATTGGCACTTCAGTATCTTGTCATGCTGAACGAGACGCTAGGTCCGCGCTGGCTCACCAAGCAGTGGTTCCGGTTTGGCGCCAGTTCGCTGGCGAACGATGTGCTTATGCAGTTGATGAAAATTGAAACCGGGCGCTATCAGTCGCCTGACTATTTCTCGAAGGACTAAGCGGTTATGACAGAAACATCTCATCTGGCATTCGAAGGTCCGTGGGACTATGCGCCCGCACCAGAGAGCACGTCGCACATTACGTTACAGTCCGAGTACGGCCTGTTTATTGATGGCGAGTTTGTACCGTCGGCAAGCGGTCAACAGTTCGATTCCGTCAACCCGGCAACCGAAGACGTGCTGGCACGGGTCGCAAAGGCAGGGTCTGAAGATGTTGCGCGCGCGGTTGCGGCAGCGAGACAAGCGGCAACCCAGGTTTGGCAACCCATGGCACCGGCTGAGCGTGGCAAATACCTGTTCCGTTTGGCACGCGCGTTGGCAGAGCGGTCGCGTGAGTTTGCTGTTATCGAATCGATGGACGGTGGCAAACCGATTCGCGAGTCACGCGATATTGATATTCCGCTGGCCAGTGCACACTTTTTCTACCACGCGGGCTGGGCGGACAAACTCCAATATGCGTGGCCCGGTCAACGTGTAGCACCGCTCGGCGTCGCTGCGCAGATTATACCGTGGAATTTCCCGCTGCTGATGTTGGCCTGGAAAATTGCGCCGGCGCTAGCCGCCGGCAATACCGTGGTATTGAAACCTGCCGAGACGACATCGCTCACGGCATTGAAGTTTGGGCAACTATGTCAGGATGTTGGTCTGCCGGCGGGGGTCGTCAATATCGTCACGGGTGATGGTGCTACCGGTGCAGCGCTTGCAGATGCGAAAGGTATCGACAAGCTGGCGTTTACCGGTTCGACGGGCGTGGGTAAGTCTCTCATTCGTTCTTTAGCTGGTCGGAACATTCCTTACACGCTCGAGCTCGGCGGTAAGGCTGCCAACATTGTGTTTGATGATGCGGCTATTGATCAGGCGGTCGAAGGTATTGTGAATGGTATTTTCTTCAATCAGGGGCACGTGTGTTGCGCCGGTTCACGTTTGCTCGTCAACGAGAGCATCGCAACGCCGCTGCTGGACAAGCTGAAGTCGCGCATCGAGACGTTGGTCGTTGGTGACCCTCTCGATAAGAACACCGACGTTGGTGCGATTAATTCGAAGGCGCAACTGGCACGTATCAACGATTATCTCGGTATTGGCCGTGAAGAGGGTGCAACCATGTGGCAGGGCGGCAGTGAGGCGCCCGAGAAAGGATATTTTTGTCGACCAACGTTGCTGACCGATGTTGCTCAGTCGAGCCGCGTCGTACAAGAGGAAATATTTGGCCCGGTGCTGACTGTGCAGACGTTTCGAACGTTTGCCGAAGCCCAGGATAAAGCCAACAACACCCCTTATGGATTGTCCGGTGGTGTCTGGACGGACAAAGGCTCGCGCATATTCAATATGACGCGGCAGTTGAAAGCGGGCGTCGTGTGGGCGAACACTTTCAATAAATTTGATCCGACGTCGCCGTTCGGCGGTTACAAAGAAAGTGGCGTCGGGCGTGAGGGCGGTTTGCATGGGCTGCGCGCGTATCTCAAGACCGCAACGGAGTCGGACGCATGAGCGATCACAATACCCGACTCAATGTTGCGAAGACCTACAAGCTTTTCATCGGGGGTCAGTTCCCCAGAACAGAGTCAGGCCGCTATACCAAGTTCACGCTCGCTTCTGAGGGCGAACCTGTCAACGTGTGCCGCGCTAGCCGCAAGGACTTTCGCAATGCGTGTGTTGCAGCCAGAAGCGCGACGTCGCAATGGTCGGCGACCAGCGGTTATTTGCGTGGCCAGATTTTGTATCGTATTGCGGAGATGCTCGAAGGTCGGCGTTCGCAGTTTATTGACGAGCTGCAACGCGAAGGCATGGATGCGGTAGCGTCAACTGGGGAAGTCGATGCCGCAATCGATCAGCTACTCCACTTCTCGGGTTGGACGGACAAGCATGTTCAGGTCACGAGCGCCGTGAATCCTGTGTCATCCGCACATTTCAATTTTTCTGTGCCAGAGCCAATGGGATTGGTTGCTTCGGTCGCAAGTTCGGCCCATGGACTGACGGGTTTGGTCGCGGCAATTGCGCCCGCAATCACGGGCGCAAATACGGTCGTCTGTCTGGCGAGTGAATCACACCCTTTGACGGCGATTAGCTTTGCTGAAGTGTTGCACGCCTCGGATGTTCCCGCAGGTGTTGTCAACATATTGACTGGAGAACGAGCCGAGCTACTTGAACACTTTGCATCCCATATGGATGTTAATGCACTGGTGCTTGCCGATGTGACCGACGAACAACGTACTGCCTGTCAGGTTGCGGCTGCTGATAACGTCAAACGCGTGATCACGATTGACCCAGCGCAACTGCCGGGTGTCACTATCGATGGTTTGGATGCCGTGTCGTCGTTGCAGGAAATCAAGACAACCTGGCATCCTGTCGCAAACTAGCCCACGGCTGCTCCACGAAGCTACGTAAGCGCCTTGAGTTGTTGTGGTTGCGGCCGCGCACCGATCTGCGCCACGGCAAGGCTGGCGCATAATGTTGCGAGCTTGGCACAGTCAGCGTAGCTCTGCCCTGAGCTCAGCGCGTGCATGAAACCGGCGACGTAGGCATCTCCCGCGCCGGTTGAGTCGATCAGGTTATCAACGACGTCTGCGTCTTGATTGACGCGTTGTTCGCCTTTGATCACAACAGAACCTTTTTCAGAGCGTGTGATCACAAACAAGCGGCCGTTGTCTGCCGCGGCGGCCGCTGCGGTGTCGAAGTCTTTCGTGTCGAACAATGCCAGCGTTTCCGCTTCATTGCCGATAATGATATCCGCATCACCATGCGCCAAGGCGCGGAACGCATCGATATGGCGTTCAACGCAGAATGAGTCCGACAGCGACAACGCGACCTTGGCATCATTCTGTTTGGCGATACGGACCGCCTCGTTCATGGCAGCCGGGCCTTCAGGGGTATCCCAGACATAGCCCTCCAATAGCAAGTATTCCGGCTGGCCGATGGTGGCTTCGGTGATGTCTGAAACCGAGATCTCGACGCAGGCGCCCAGATAGGTTTGCATCGTGCGTTCGCCGTCATCGGTGATCAGAACATGGCAGCGCGCAGTCGGCGCTTCGCGGGTTTCCGGCGGCAGTCGCATTTGTGCGCCCAGAGACGTCATGTCGTGGTCAAAAATAGTGCCGAGTTGATCGTCTGCAACACGACCGATGTAGGCAGCGCTGCTGCCAAGGCTTGCGAAGCACGCGACGCTGTTGGCAACCGAGCCGCCCGCGCTTTCCGTTGCAGGTCCCATTTTCGCGTAAATGGCTTCGGCCTGATGTTGGTCGATCAGTGTCATCGAGCCGGGAGGCGCCCCTAATTCTTGTATGAACTCAGGTTCAACATGGCACAGCACGTCTACAATTGCATTGCTGATACCCAGCAGCGCTACACGGGATTCTTTCATGGTAAAGCTCTTATTTGGATTAGCGGTTTGTCGTTGCTAGCTCGGCTCGCCGACGCGATGCTGTGCCGGAAGGTGTTCGGGAATGTCATCCAGTATGGCGGCCAGTGTCGGCTTGTGTTTACGGATGTCTTCGGGGCTCAGGCCGGATAATTCGTAGGGGAGGACCATCCAGTCGCGAGTTTCATGCAGATAAAAATCGGGCGGTCGCAGCGTTTGTTCGCTCGGTCGGCTTTCATCTGCCAATGATCCACAATCTCGTGG
>JBCBZK010000032.1:0-29176 GCA_039815365.1 Pseudomonadota bacterium
GCTGTTTGCTTGTCCGACAGCCGTCGCCAAACAAGCGCTAACGCAAAAGCCACTGCGACGACAGCGAACTGACCGAGCTCAACGCCGACGTTGAATCCCACCAGCCCGCTCCAGAATTGATCCGCGGGTAGACGTAACTCGCCGAAAAAACCGGAAAAACCCATGCCGTGCAAAAGACCGAATAGAAACACGACCGCTGGACGCCAACGAGGTATCTCGCGCACAAAGATATTTTCGATAGCCACGAAAGCGATGCTGGCTGCAATTAACGGTTCGACAATGCCTGGCGATGGCGCGATCACGCCGGTGGCGGCGAGCGCGAGCGTGACGGTGTGCGCCAGGGTGAACATCGTTATCTGAATGACTAAAGAGCGCCAATGGGTTGATGACAGGAACAATGCCAGCACAAACAGGATGTGGTCGAGACCGCCGGGAAGGATGTGATCGATGCCAACGTTGACGTAGACGGCAAACGTCGACGCAGCGCTCAGTGCCTGACCCGTCTCGCTCGTTAGTGCGGACACCGTGAGGGTTGAGTTGTCTGCGCGATCCAGAGCGGCCAGTTGTTCACAGAGTGCGGGATCGAGGCTGCTTTCTCCGGGAACGCATAACTCGTCCTCGGGGTGGGCTGGAACGCCCATTGAAACAGCCCAAAGCAATGACACGGCGATTAGGCGCCAGAGTAATCGTGGATCGGACAGCGAGGTGTGAATTCTAGGCATTCCAATAACAGGTCTGCAGCGTGTCACGACGGTCATCGCACATCGGCGTTTCGAAGACTGGTAACATCAGGATCAGCACATTTCGACGGTAATTTTCCAAGGAATCGTCATACCAATGATACGTCATTTTTTGATTTGCCTTTGCATCTTGATGCTCAGCGCTTGCGTTTCTCAACCCATAGAAAATGGCGTTCCGGCAACCGCCTCTGTTGAGCCTCAATCGGTCACGATCATGACCTTCAATGTTGAGAACTTATTCGACACCACTGATGACCCGGGTAAGGACGATCACGCCTACCTTCCGTTGGTCGATAAAGACAATGCCGCGCACGTTGCACTGTGTGAGCCTATTGAAGTCGTGCGATGGCGCAACGAGTGTCTCGCCCTCGATTGGAATGAGGCGGCATTGGATTTCAAGCTAGGCCAGCTCGCCGCTACGATTCTTCAGGTTAACGGCGGGCGCGGCCCCGATGTGATTGCGCTTCAGGAAGTGGAGAACATCGGCGTCTTAACGCGACTGTCCGAAGACTATTTGCAAGCCGCAGGCTATCGCCACGTTGTGTTGCTCGAAGGTCGTGACAAGCGTGGCATCGACGTGGCGTTCTTGTCGAGGCTGCCGCTCGCCGACGACCCCGTGTTACATCCATTCAATATCTCCGGGTTTCCTGATCGTGCTGACGATACGCGAGGTATTTTGCAAGCCACCTTCGTATTGCCGGATCAGCGATTGCTCACCGGGTTCGCGGTACATTTCCCCGCGCCATTTCATCCGATCGAAATGCGCGAATTGGCTTACGACCACTTGAACAGCTTGCGCGCTCAACTGCCGAAGGAACATTTCGTTTTCGCCGCTGGTGATTTCAATACGCCACGCAGGGAGATGACGGGTACAACGATTATGGATGACAGGGTCAGACCGCATTGGCAAGTCGCTCATGAAGTCGGCTGCAAGGATTGTAAGGGCACCAACTACTGGTCCCGCGGTAAGAGTTGGTCGTTCCTCGACATGGTGTTGTTTGCGCCTTCGAGTGTGAATCCCGATGCATGGAAGATAGACGCCAATGAGGTGTTCATCGCGAACAGTTATAGCGACCAAATGAATCAGGACGGTACGGTAAAACGTTTTGATCTGTCGAATCGGCGCGGCGTCTCCGATCACCTGCCATTAGTGATGACGCTTGTGTCTGTTAATGCCACATCTGGCACGACCCACATCATCGCGGACGATGTCACGACATACGCTCCAATCCGCGACGTTGTCGATGCGCTTACTGACACGTACGGCGCCGACGACGTTTTGGTAGTGCTTGATATCGACAATACGTTGATGACGAGCACAGCAGACCTCGGTGGCGACATCTGGTATCAGTGGCAAAGGGGGCGCTTGGATGTCAAACCTACTGATGAACAAACCGTCGCCTGCCTGTTCCAAGACGCGATCGGAATGCTCTACGAGTTAGGCACCATGCGCCTGACAGACGTGTCGTTGCCGACAACCGTGGCGGGTTGGCAAGACCAAGGCGTCAACGTTTTCGCACTAACGTCACGCGCGCCGAAATACCGTGCCGCAACAGAACGTGAGTTGTTACGGCTAGGTCTGGATTTACGCAGGACGGCACTGTCCGCGATGGGTGAATCGGCACCTGTGCTCCGCGAAATGGATGGCCGAGAGTGGAGTTACATGCATGGCGTCATGATGACCAGCGGAATGAACAAAGGCGCAATGCTGAGCAAGATACTCAACAGGACCGGTAGACGTTTCTCGGCGATCGTATTTGTCGATGACACGCGAAGACACGTTGATGATGTGTTCGCAGCGTTTCAGTCAGTGCCTGAGGTAGACGTTCGAATCTTTCACTTCACGGCGATCGAGGCTGCGCGAGTGGCGGCTTTCGGCGCGGTGGTAACGCAAGCGCAGGCCGACCAAATGGCCGCCGATTGGACAGCACTGAACGCAACGCTCGATACTATCTTCCCGGACAGGGCAGCAACGTCAGGGTGTTTGGGCCGCTGAGTGCGACCCTAATTCGATCGTGATTGACTCGGCGCCTTTGGCAAAGAGCGCAGACGCGGTTTCGCCATTGCGCTCGACGGTGACGAGGTTGGTTTGCGCCGGCCATAGATCGCGGAGCGCATCATGTGTCACCGTCAAACTCTTAAGCGTCGTCGGGATTGCGGATTCGAAGTAAATCCACAGATAGGCACCGTCGATTTCGTTGCCGACAGCGTGCAACGGCAACTCAGTGCCATCCTGGTCACGCAGTGTGAAGCGCTCACTCACATAGCGTGTAAACCGCTCTCGTTCGTTTTGCGATAACAGAACGTCAGGATTGCCATCGAAGATCTGGCGGATGGCGTGCTCCGCGTCATGCGCGAGAAAACGATGCATGACTTCGATATTCCCAGTGCGGTTGTTGAACAACACGCGTGTTACCGATTCTTTGGCTTGATGCGCCAGTGCATCTGTCGTCACTGCAAACAGAAGCAAGCTGACAATCCAAAGCGATTGTCGATACATCACTGCGCGTTGCACGTCGCATCAGAGGTGTCGACTGGCTCGCCGGTGTCATCGGTGACGCACTCGTCAAGTGCCGTTTTGCTGTCCTGCATCAGGTCGCGGTACTCGAGACCGTCGCGTGGCGGCGCCTTGAACATCTCGATACGCGACGGAATGATCCGGCGCGGGTAATGGTTGTTTTCCATGTCGACGTCAGCCGTTTCCCAGCGCGCATCGACAACAATGCTGCGTAAGTCTTTTTCGAGCACAAGGAGTTTCTTCACTTGTTTAGAATTGCGGCGCCAGATCTCCGCAGGAATCTCATAACGTCGCGTGGTTTTATCTGCAAACTCAAGTTCCAACAAGATCGGCATCACCAGACCGCCTAGATTCGAGAACTGCAACACGTAGTAATTGAGGTCGTCCTCGACCGCACGCGTTAGCGTTTCGCGTTCCCAATCCTCGAGGCCAGCCAGGAACTCCCGATAACCATTTCGTTCCTTGTTCGTGACCGTGAACTGATCATTCTCGTCGTAGAAATCCCGAATGCCCGGGTTTTGTTCCACCCACGATTGCTTGTCTTCCTGACGGTTGCGCTGAACGGTAAGTGACGTTGGCTTGTCCGCTTCCATTTGTCTGCGACGGGAAAAGTCTATGTCGGGATTCGTTGTGTCCAAACGCATTTTCCAGACACGATCAATCGAGATATCAACGTGGTCGGTCGTGTAGAACCAGCCGCGCCAGAACCAATCCAGATCGACACCGGACGCCTCTTCCATGGTCCGAAAAAAAATCTGCCGGGGTAGGGCGCTTGAAACGCCAGCGCCGTGAGTACTCTTTGAACGCGAAGTCGAACAAATCGCGGCCCAGGATCGTCTCGCGCAGGATGGTCAGCGCAACGGCTGGTTTCGCATACGCGTTAGGGCCAAGCTGCAGGACGCTGTCCGATTGCGTCATTATCGGGACTTGGAAATCGGACTTCATGTAATCAACGATGTTGCGCGGTTCTACATTCCATGGAATATCAGGGTCCCACTCAATGCCAGCCAGCGCATCAAGAAAGCTGTTCAGTCCTTCGTCCATCCATGTCCATTGTCGTTCATCCGAGTTCACTGTCATCGGGAAATAGATGTGCCCGATCTCGTGGATGATGACGCCGACCAAATAGCGTTTTTCTGCAAGGCTGTAGGTTCGCGTGCCGTCATCCTGGAGATCCGTACGCGGCCCGTTAAACGTGATCATCGGATACTCCATACCACCAACCGGACCGTTCACCGACTGTGCCGTGGGGTAGGGATAATCGAACGAGTAGCGCGAGTAGACTTTCATCGTATGCACAACCGATGCGGTCGAGTATTTCGACCACATGGGTTCGCCTTCCTTTGGATAGAAGCTCATCGCCATGACCAACGGTTGAACGTTGCCGCCTTGTTGATAGCCCTGAGCGTCCCAGATGAACTTGCGCGATGACGCCCATGCGAAATCACGTACGTTGTCAGCCGAAAACCGCCAGGTCTTCTGCGCATCAGAACCATCGGCCTCGTTCGACAGCGCTTCTTCGGGTGTGACTATAAATACAGGTTCGTCCGCATCGCGCGCTTTTTGGAGGCGTTGTCTCTGCTGCTCGCTAAGGACGTTGCGTGCATTTTGCAGTTCACCGGTTGCCGACACAATGTGATCGGCGGGCACCGTAATATCGACTGTGTAGTCGCCGAATTCGAGCGTAAATTCGCCGCGGCCGAGGAACGGCTTGTTCGTCCAACCTTCATAGTCGGTATAGGCCGCCAATCGCGGGAACCACTGGGCGAGCATGAAAATCTCGTTACCGCCGTCGCGCTCGTCATCAGGGAAATGTTCATAGCCGGCGCGCGCTGGCACGGCATTCTCTTCGACAATATCAAAGGAAAAATCGAGCCTGAACGATGTTGTCTGACCTGGGCGGAGCGGTGCGTCGAGGTCGATGCGCATCAACGTATCGATGATCGTGTAATCAAGCGCTTTGCCGTTCCCGGTCCGCACGGCATCGATGTCGTAGCCAAACTCGTTGTCGGTCATCGCCTGCTGCCGGCGTAACTCCCCAAGACTAAGCTGTGGTACTTCGCCATCGTCTAAAACGGGTGGGCCACGCCTGCTCGGGTCTGCAAATGCGCCAGAGCGCTCGGCAAGTGAGTCACTGCGAAATCGATTCTGGTCGAGTTGCAGCCAGAGAAAACGCAGCGTATCGGGGCTGTTGTTTCGATAGCTGACAGCCTGCTGCGCAGTAATTCGCCGTGCATCCTCATCGAGGGTAACGTCGATATCGTAGTCGACCTGCTGTTGCCAATATTGGTGGCCCGGTTCGCCGCCAGCGGTGCGATACGTATTGGCGGTCGGCAATGACTCATCGAGCTGTCGAAACTTGTCGACAAAATCGCCTTTGGTCTGACCCTCGAATGCCTGGGCAGTGAGGCTAAGAAAAACAAAATGAAATACCAACATCAAAAGTGTTCTGATCATGTCAAACCATCGTCGTTAAAGGCGTATGAAATCGGAGCGTTAATCCCCAATCGTGCAGGGTTTACGCCGCGGGATCAACGAACATGGGATCAATTGAGATCAGCAGGCGATCGCCGGCGTAGTGCGGGGAGCGGTGGACAACGCCATCGAACGTGTCGTCGTCCCACGTGCCGCCTTTGAGTAACGACCACGAACCCGACTCCAGATGTTGCACAGCGCCAGTTTCGCGCACCGGAACAATATCGACCGCACGATTAGCGAGCGCGGTGCGATCTGCATCGTCGTCGCAGATCCACTCTGTGCCTGGCCCCAGTAACGTGATCAACAAGCGGCAAGGCACTTGATCAACATGAAATTTGGGACACATCGGCCCATTGAGCGTCGCGATGCGGATGCCAACGGCGTTGCAGCCAAGTAGTTCTTCCAGCAGATCAGTGGCCGCGCCAATTTGATCGACAAGCGGACCGGTTGATGCCGGATTCAGCGTCTTGTTCACATGCTCGGCAATGACCTCGCGGTCACCTGCTGATTGCGTCCATTTCTCATTGATGTGGTGACCGGCGAGCAGCGTCGGGTCTACGGCGTGTTCTGCGGTATGCGTCTGGACGCTGACAAGCTCAACATCCGACTCATAAATATCGGCAAAAGCAGCAAGCTCATGACTCATGACTGCCCGCATCAGACGACAGCCTCTTCCATTACCGGTGCCCAGGCAGGGAACGGATCGGGATAGCTGCTCCATGCGCTTGCGCCTGCAGCGAGCTCAACGTCTGACAGCAGACAAGCATTAAGATCGGCAGTGGCCTTTGCCTTATCCATGTTCTGTCCGATAAAGACGATTTCCTGACGACGATCCCCGTAAGGTTGCTCGCACTGGCTCAGAATCTCTTGTCGATGGGCCGCCTCGGCCGGCCACAGTTCCGGCTTCACAGCCGACCAGAAGAGTCCGGCGTAGCCGTGATGCATGATGCCGCCTGCTTGCGACCATGATCCGGCCTGATCGAACCGGCTCGCCAACCAGAAGTAACCCTTGGAGCGGATCAGATTACCGTGCCGCCAACCGGCCGACAAAAAGTCGAAGAGTCGCTCGGGGTGAAATGGTCGACGCGCCCGATAGACGAAGCTCCCGACGCCGTATTCTTCAGTTTCGGGGATATGCTCACCGCGCAGCTCAGCAAGCCAGCCCGGTGCGTTAGCCGCTACTTCAAAATCGAACTGACCGGTGCCGAGGATTGCCTCCGGTGGAATGTCTCCGTGGCTCGCAACGATGATTTGTGCGCCAGGATTCAGGCGTTGCACAGTCGCAACAACCGTCTCTGCTTCGCTGGGTTCGAGCAAGTCGGTTTTGCTGATGATAATAACGTTGCTGAACTCCACCTGATCGATCAACAGGTCGGCGATACTGCGTTCGTCCTCAGGGCTAATCTCCAGTGCTTTGTCTTTGAGCGATTCCGCCTCGCGGAGCATGCTCGGAAAGTTCACAGCGTCGACAACCGTCACCAACGTATCAAGCCGCGCAACATCAGACAGCGAACGTCCGTCCTCATCCGCAAAGGTAAACGTTTCTGCGACCGGCATGGGCTCGGATACGCCGGTCGACTCGATGAGCAGATAGTCAAACCGACCGTCATCTGCCAGTTTGGCGACTTCGATCAACAGGTCTTCTCGCAACGTGCAGCAGATGCAACCATTGGTCATCTCGACGAGCTTTTCGTCAACATGTTGCAACGAACCCTCATCACGTACTAACGCTGCGTCAATGTTCACTTCGCCCATATCGTTGACGATTACCGCGACTTTTAATCCGTCCTTATTGTTCAGGACGTTATTGAGTAGTGTTGTCTTTCCAGCGCCAAGAAATCCGGACAAAACGGTAACGGGGAGTTGTTGGGTGGCCACGACGATATCTCCAATATCCAATCTTGAAATGTTATAACATATCGAATTCGAATGCAGGTTGTATTTTGCTTGGTGAGGCTGATGCTGCCGTGGTCAAGGTGTGCAGATATCACTCGTGTTCTGGCCACGCTCGTGGGTTTACGTAGCGTCTGCAGTGTTAGAAGATGCACACCACGAACGTCGTCTTAACCTAGAAAATCAATCTCAAACTGCGATAACGCACGTGAGGAACTCGTTTATGAACCCGAAGACATTTTGGATTGCTCTGGTTGCGCTGGTATTAGCCGGCTGCGGATCGGAGCAACAGGCAGAGCAGCCGCAAGCATCTACACCCGATGCCATGGATGGTGATATCGCCGTCACGAAAGAAGCGCTCGCCGGTAACCCGTTTCTGGAGCAATGGGACACACCTTTCGGTGTACCACCGTTCGATGAAATTTCCGATGACGATTTCCTGCCAGCCTTCAAGAAAGGCATGTTGGAGCAACGTGAGGAAGTCAGTGCGATCATTAATAATCCGGACGCACCGACGTTTGACAATACGATCTTGGCGCTAGAGCAGGTCGGTGGGCTGGCCCGCAAAGTTGGTCTGGTCTTTGGTCCGTTATCGGGAACGGAGCTCAACGCGAAGAAGCGCGAATTGCAGAGCATCATTTATCCGATGTGGACGCGTGAATCCGACAAAGTTGCTTTCAACGACGTACTATGGGAGCGGGTGCGTACAGTCTATGAAGCACGCGAATCGTTAGAGTTGTCCGAGCAGGACGCCAGACTGTTAGAGCTGACACACCGCGGCTTCGTCCGCTCAGGTGCAGCACTTGATGCTGACACCAAAGCTAAAGTCGCGGCGATTAACGAGCAGCTGTCAGGACTGACGACACAATTCGGTCAGAATCTGCTCACCGCAACCAAGGCATTCAAACTTGAGATCACAGATGAAGCGGATACGGCCGGTCTTGCACCGTCGTTCAAAGCCAGTCTTTGGGATGACGAGAAAAAGGCGTGGGTAATCACGCTCGACCGCTCGGTGTATGAAGGATTCATGACGCAGTCGGAGCAGCGCGAGCTTCGCAGCAAGATGTTTGATGCGTATCGTTTGCGTGCCTCTGAAGGCGAGGGCGACAACGGCGTGCTTGCCATCAAGATCGCCCAGCTTCGCGCACAAAAAGCAGCGCTTTTAGGGTATCCGTCGCACGCGCACTATGTGCTCGAGTACAACATGGCGCGCACGCCAAAAGGTGCAGAGGACTTTTTGCTACGTGTTTGGGCGCCGGGGCTTGAGCGTGCGAAACAAGAACGCGCTGATATGCGCGAGATGATTGGTGATGAATTTGAATTCGCCGGTCATGACTGGTGGCACTACTCAGAAAGAGTTCGCAAAGCACGTTTCGATATTGACGAGAACGAATTGAAACCCTATTTCGAGCTGGACGCTGTCATGGGCGGTGCGTTCGAAATGGCGCAACGTTTGTTCGGTA
Organism: Pseudomonadota bacterium; assembly: GCA_039815365.1. GTDB lineage: Bacteria > Pseudomonadota > Gammaproteobacteria > Steroidobacterales > Woeseiaceae > CALBPI01. The sequence goes on from JBCBZK010000032.1 coordinate 9,093, forward strand.
TTACGTTCACGCAGTTAGACGCACCGGTTTGGAACGACGTCGTCAAACCGTTCGAAGTGCGTAATGCAGATGGGTCGCATCTCGGTGTCTTTATGTTCGACATGTACGCACGTGACTCAAAACGCGGTGGTGCATGGATGAACGGTTTTCGTTCCGCCTCGAACATTGGCGGTACATCGATTCGTCCGATTGTCTCTAACAACATGAACCTGACGAGCCCGCCTGCTGGCGAAGCAACCCTGTTGAGTTTCGATGAGGTCTCGACGCTGTTTCACGAGTTTGGGCATGGTTTGCACGGCATCATGACGACAATGAATTACCCGACGTTTTCGGGTGTGGATGGTCCGCGGGACTACACAGAATTCCCGGCGCAGATTCTGGAGCACTGGACTTCCGAGCCACAGATGCTCGAGCTGTATGCGCGTCACTATGAGACAGGTGATGTCATTCCTCCCGCTCTCGTTGAACGTATGGAAGCGGCGTCAAACCACAATCAGGGCTTTAGCACGACCGAATACATCGCAGCGTCATTGTTGGACCTTCGCTGGCACATGTTGTCGGTCGAAGAAGCAGCAGCGATTACCGATGCGACCGAATTCGAAGAGCGTATCTTGAATGAGTACGGTTTGATTGATGAAATCGAACCGCGCTATCGCTCGCAGTACTTTAGCCATATTTTCGCCGGCGGCTACTCAGCGGGTTACTACGCGTACCTGTGGTCAGAAATTCTGGATGCGGACGGTTTCAATGCGTTCAAAGAGGCCGAAGACATTTTCGATCCGGAAGTGGCAGGACGATTGAGGAAGTGGGTGTACGAGGCAGGCGGTTTGCGTGAAGCTGATGAGCTGTATCGAAACTTCCGCGGTGGCAACCCAAGCATTGAGCCATTATTGATTGGTCGGGGATTCGACCCTTCGCCAATCAGCGACTAGAGCTTTGTCTGGCGTCGCGGTCAGCTTCGACTGCGACGCCAGACACTAACCTGCTGTGGTTACAGAGCGACGAATTCCCGTCACTGTACTGACTGGCTTTCTCGGAGCCGGGAAAACCACGCTGTTGAATCGCTTTTTGCGGGAGCCTAGCGCCGCCAAACCACTCGTCATTGTTAACGAATTCGGCGCTGTTGGCGTTGATCACGACCTCGTGGTTCACGCTGACGATGAGTCGTCGATTGTAGAACTGTCCAGTGGTTGTTTGTGTTGCACGATTCGCGGCGATCTCACGAAGACACTGAATCAGGCGCCGTGGCGATATGCTCGAGAGGGTCAGCGCTGGTTCGATGAAGTCGTCATAGAAACCACCGGGCTCGCTGATCCTGCGCCGATCATTCAGACCTTCATTGGTGATCCAGCAATTGCGAAACGCTACCGTTTGCGACAAATCGTGACTGTCGTAGATTGTGTGAACGGCGCCGATACGTTAGCGGCCCATAGCGAGGCGCAAAAACAAGCGGCGGTCAGTGACTCGATCTTGTTGACGAAGTCGGACATTGCAAGCGCGGCGCAAACACTGGCAACGCGTGAGCGCATTCGTCAGTTGAATGCGGGTGCCTCGTTGGTTGAGCAAGATGACGACGTCGACATATCTGCTGTGCTGCGAAACGGTGCCGAGTTCAGTCCGGCGCTCAACAGCGAGGCAGTGAATGCCTGGCTCGCGGCTGAAGCGCACGCAGTTCATCATGAGCACAGCCATAGCCATGATCTCAATCGTCATGATGATCGCATCCGCACGGTGTCACTGAGTTTTGATACGCCGATTTCTGCAAAAGTCTTCGAGGCCTGGTTCGATCATCTGGCGCGCTTGAGAGGTCGTGATCTGTTGCGTGTTAAAGGTATCTTGAACGTAGCTGAGCTGCCCGTACCAATGGTGATTCATGGGGTACAACATGTCTGGCATGAACCGGATGTGTTGCCGAGCTGGCCGAGTGAGGACCATCGCTCGCGTGTTGTGTTTATCGTTCGTGACCTTGAAAAGACGCAACTATTGGACGCATTGGCATTCGTGACCGACCGAATGGACGCACCCACTCACACAGGGCTAACAATCGGCGAGCAAAAGACACTGTTTGAACGCGCTTGATGCGAGCCCGCTAGAACAGCGTGACGTAGAGCTGTATATGTATACAGCTACGTACGGCTTCGGTATCCTGTCGACAGGTTTCTAAGCCAAAGCGCGATCCCATGATGTTTGACGATCTGCTCGAAGCAGACACGACAACACCGGCGACTTCACGGGCCGCCGGCGGCGCTCGTTCGTTGCGACAACTTCCAACTTTCTACTATTTGGATAATTTCAAAGAACTTCGTGCTTTTGTCGAACGGTATTATGCTCAGGTTCTTAGGTCACGTGACCGGCAAACGCTCTATGACTTTGATGCGTTGTCGAGCTCGGCGCAGTGTTTGTTGATCCGTCTGATGAATCGTAAGGCCTCGATTTTCGACGTAAAGAAAATCAAGTACCCCGAGCTTGGAAACATCAATGAGATCGTGGGTTTGCTTCGCGACGCAGCGTTCTTGCGGGACGTTACGACGGACTATTACGAGCACTTACTCAACGAGCTGCCAAAGTGCTCGATTTTGGCGTTTTGCAAAGACGCCGCCATCAAGCGTGGATGGCGCAAAGCCGAGTGCATCGCTTATGCGCTCGAGTATGTGCCAGCCGAAAACGTGGTGTCGGCCGCGAATGCGTTGGACATCGTTGTGCTCGGGCGTACCGATACGTTCGACATGCTCCAGTATCTGTACTTTGGTCGACTATTCGATGGCACTTCTCAGATAACGCTCAGAGACCTCGGAATTGTGCGAGAGCGCGGCAACGAGACATACGAACCTCGGTTCGCGTCAACAGAGCAAGCCAGCGCGGCGTTTTTCTTTGCTCGGGAACGCAAACGGATTAGCAGTGATTTGAGCAGCGAGATTGACGCTGCTGTACGCCGATTGGCCGATTGGCCGAGTGCCGATACCGACGTTGCATGTATCGCTAGAGACACGCTTGCGCTGCGCCTCGGTAGAATCCAGGAAGGTAGAGGAGAAACAGCCTCGGCCATCGAGATCTATCAGAAAGCAGACTCTGTGGCGTGTTTAAGGTCTGCCGTTCGTTTGCTTGTTGCCGAACAGCGAGCTGACGATGCGAAGGCGTACCTGGAAACGCAACTGGTTTCGCCGCGTAGCGATGATGCGCGTCGTTATGCGATAGATACGCTGGAGAGTCGGTTTGGTACTAAGCCGCGATCTGATGTGCGCACCGCATTGCACGAAAGCGATGTGCTCGTGTTGGATGCGTGCTGGCGAGGCTCGCCGGAGCGGGCCTTTGTTCAACATGCGAAGCGCGAAGGCCAACAAGCATTCAGAACGGAGAACGTCGTTTGGCGAACGTTGTTTGGTTTGATGTTTTGGGATTTATTGTTTGAAGGTGAAGGTGCGCGGACGCACTCACCGTTTGATGGGCTGCCCGCGCAACTGGCCGACCGGACGTTCTATACCAACCATAGTAAAGAAATAGACAAGCGGCTACCGCGCAGAACCGGTGCGAAGCGCCCGTTACAGTGTGTGCTAAAGACTGCCGCGAAGCACTACGGAACGCACAACGGCGTGTTTCGATGGCGCAAAGACAGCCTTGCGGCGATCAATGCATTGCTCGAAGCGGCGGACCCTAACGCTATCGCTACGATCTTGCGGCGGCTTTGTCAGGACTACCCGGGTCGCAACACAGGTTACCCGGATCTCATGATCGTGCATCAACATGCGATTCGTTTTGTTGAAGTAAAGGCACCCGGAGATCAACTACGGCGACATCAGTTGCGACGCATTGCAGAGCTGCGCGAGGCGGGCCTGCCCACCGAAGTCGTTCGTATTGAATGGCAGGCCAATCCGGATCAGGTGTATGTGGTCGTTGATGTGGAGACGACAGGCGGCAAGGCGGCAAACCATCGTGTGACCGAGATTGGTGCTGTGAAGGTTCAAAATGGTGAGATCGTGGACAGATTCTCGACGTTGATCAATCCGATGCGATCGATACCGCCCTATATCACGCGCTTAACAGGAATCAGTGAGCAAATGGTGACGGACGCGCCACGATTCTCGGATATCTCAGCATCGTTCAGCGAGTTCCTCACCGGTGCAATCTTCGTTGCTCACAACGTCAATTTTGATTATGGCTTTTTGAAGGCTGAATTTGAGCGAGTCGGACAACCCTTTCGCTACCCGAAGCTATGCACGTGCGCATCGATGCGCAAGCAATTCAAGGGGCACAAATCGTATAGCCTTAAGGCGTTGTGCGATGCGTACGATATTCCTCTGCAGTCACATCATCGAGCGTTGTGTGATGCGGAAGCTGCGGCAGGGTTGCTCGAACTACTGTTGGAATCTCAGCCACACGGAGTTGTCTCGAGTGCGGCAGGCGATGCGAACGGCACTAAAGACGCATCGAGTGACTCGTTTTGAGGTCTTAAAATCAGGTATTTATGTACGAGTTCTCCAACGTGCCTTAAGAAAGCCAGGGATCGACCGCTATAACCTAACGCAGAAGCCAGTATGTTAGAGCATGAACCCGACAACGCAGCCCAAAACAAAAATGTCGATTGGATGGGCGGATACGTCGCGCATCCTTTGGCCCTATGTGAAGCGGAGTTTCCTGGCGCAGCTTCAGGGAATCTGGTTCATCGTTGCGTACCTGCTTTTCTTTCAGGTTCTCGTCCTTAAGCTGCCGTTAGTGTTCGCCGGTATGATCGCTGTCGGCGTCGTGCTGGTTGCAGTAGGTCTCATGTTTTTTATGGAAGGCTTGAGGCTGGGTTTGATGCCGCTTGGCGAGACCATTGGCGGTACCTTGCCTACACGGCGCACGCTCGGCACGATCTGCGTTTTTGCGCTGCTGCTGGGCGCTGGTGCAACGTTTGCCGAACCTGCGATCGCCGTTTTAAAGGCGGCGGGCAGTTCAGTATCCGCCGCCGACGCACCCTTGTTGTTCAGTTTGCTCAACGAATTCTCAGGTCAACTGGTGCTTGCCGTTGGCGTCGGCGTGGGCCTTGCGGTGATGCTTGGCGTGCTGCGATTTTTCTTCGCGATTCCGCTTAAGTACCTGGCGATTCCCAGTGTCTTGCTCCTGTTGACGATGTCGTATTTTTACAATGCGAACCCGATACTAAAAGACGTGCTTGGTCTGGCTTGGGATTGCGGTGCGGTGACGACGGGACCCGTCACCGTTCCATTAGTGCTTGCGTTAGGAATTGGTGTGTGTCGGGTCGTCCAGTCCGGCGTCGGTGGCGGGAATTCGGGATTCGGTATCGTCACGCTCGCATCATTGTTCCCCGTTCTGGCTGTTTTGCTTCTTGGCGGGTACCACTACTCTTCAGACACGTATCGTGGCGCAGCCAATGGGTTGCCCCTGCCTGCTGTTGCTGCAGTGGAGGATGTACAAGCGCAGACTGTGACTGAGTATCGCGAGTGGATGCATCGCGAAGACCTCGAAAGCTACGTCGCGACCGGCACTTTGCCTGGTGACGTTCGCGTTGAATTCTCAGGCGGCGAGCCAGTCCTGGAGCAGGGCGTGATCGTGATTAGTGATCCCCAAGTACGCGTTTATCGTGAGCAGACGCGGCGGATCGATTTGATCGAACAGCCGCATTGGGAGGGCGACAAAGCGTTCGCCACGCAAGTGAAGGATGCCTTTGTTGATGCCGTGCGAGCGATCGTTCCGTTGTGTCTCTTCCTATACTTGGTGTTGCGCTTTGTTGTTAGAGATTCATTGCCGAAGAATAACGACATTGGTATCGGTGTCGTGTTCGCGCTCATCGGAATGGCGGTGTTCGGACTCGGTATCACACTCGGATTAACGCCACTCGGTGGACAGCTTGGCGCCAATATTCCAGCCACGTTTGCATCTGTTGTGCCGCGCGGTGGTGAGTGGCTAACCGGGCCATTGTTCAGCGAGTTCGGCGGGAAGATCGTTGCGGTGTTGTTTGCTTTTTTTCTTGGATATGGCGCAACGCTTGCGGAGCCTGCATTAAACGCACTTGGCGATACTGTTGAACGGGTTACGGCCGGAGCATTCCGCAAGCCGTTACTGATGCAGAGCGTAGCCGCAGGCGTCGGCGTTGGTATTGCTGCGGGTATCGTCAAGATGGTGTTTGGTCTGCCGTTGTATGGCTTTCTGTTACCGGCGTATATGTTGGCGTTAGTGCTTACGTGCATCGCGCCGAATGCATACGTGAATTTCGCGTGGGACAGTGCTGGAGTGACTACGGGTCCAATCACGGTGCCGCTGGTCATGGCGATGGGACTGGGAGTCGGCGCCAATATTCCCAGCGTCACAGATGGTTTCGGTATCTTGGCTTTAGCGTCGGTCGGTCCTATCGTCACCGTGCTGACAGTGGGTCTGGTGACGCAATCTCGTGACCGCGCGGTCGATGACGCACCGGATCAAGAGCCGGCTGCATCGGCAGCTGGTGTGCAGGAAACGGCAGGCGCATAGGCGATGAGTGATATCAATCAAATGGACGCGTCGGCAGTGACCGCTATTCTGCCCGCACATCGCTATCAAAAAGTCATCAAAGAGGTCGTTGCGCCGCTTGGTCTACAAGCATTGTCATGGCGTGCTCGAGGCACGCTACTCAAAGACTCTTGGCTCGAGCGATTTTTGCCACCCATTAGTCCCGGCAAGATCATGTTTCGTGCGTTGGTACCCGAGGCAATATCGCGAAGCGTAGTACAAGATATCGCCGCTACTGCATGTTTGCACCAGCAAGCAACGGGCGCGGTATTTGCCGAGCGTTGTCATGGCTTGGTAGTGGGCGACGAAGCGTCTATTACCTGGCCAACGTTAGCCGCCAACGTTGCCGGCGATGGGCACGCGCTGAGCAGCGACCTTGGACTGATCTGTTGCATTGTTGACAAGGAACAAACAGATCGCTTGTCGCGTGCGGCGATTATGGCCGGTGCCCATGGTCCGGTTGTACATCTTGTCGAAGGACGTGGCTTGCGTGATCGACTTGGTTGGTTGCGCATTACCAAAATGCACGACAAAGACGTACTGCTGATCTTGTGCGCCAAATCTGAGGCAGAGGCTGTTTTTCATGAGATGGCAGTCGCAGGTGAGCTCAGCAAACCCGGCCGTGGCTTTATGTACCGTCTGGATGTGGAAGAGGGCATCTTCAATTTGCCCAGTCGTGTATCAAGCCGTCACTATGCCGCAAACGTGCAACAGATTATTAATGCAATCGACCACCTTAGTGGCCACACGCATTGGCGAGACGGTGGTTTGCGGGCTGTTGGCGCCGGCGTCCAAAGCAGCGGTCTTAAGTTGGGATCGAGTAACGATACAGATCGTCCCCAGCTACTGTGCCTTTCTGCAATCGTGCCGCGTGATGATCACGACAATTTTATTGAATTCGCATTGGATTGCGGTGCTAAAGGCGTCAACTTTGGTTTCGCGCATCGCGATAGCGCAATGGTTAGCGATGCAAGCGTGTCGGTGATTCAACAGGATTACGCGTTGATTCAATGTGTCGCGAATAGGGACGTGATCCAGAAGATCAGGACAGCCGGAAAGAACGGCCCGTTGCCAACCGACTCAGGCGACTGGATCATGTATGCGAATGATGTCATTGATCACGTGACGTATGTTTACCGCTCCGACCAGAAGGACAACCGCACTAGAGCGCGCGGTGCGCGACAGACCGCATAGGCACCGGTCGCTGCGTGTAGAAGCGCTGTTTCTATATTGCTCGACACGTATGCTCGTGTCACGACGCAAGCGCACTTGTCAGCGCCGCTTTGCGTCGGCGACTGACCGGCACGACCAAACCGTCATTCAGTACGACCTCATACGCAGACCCAGCCGATCGTACATCGACGATTTCCTCTAGCGCGACCCACCAGGAACGGTGTGTGCGTAAACCCTTGATGCCGACGACAGCGCGAACTGCGTCTTCGAATTTCATTGTAATCAGCTCCTTGCCGAGCGATGTGTAGACCCACACGTAGTGTCCGTCGGCGGACAACGCAAATGGTTTGGTTCCTTTGAGACTGTCTGGCAGTTTTTCGGTGAGAAACAGGATTGCATCGCTGCCAGCTGCCGTTTCTACGCTCAGTTTTAGTTTCCCGATGATATGGATTGCGGGCAAAATGACTAGCGACGACAACACGACATGGCTGGTGACCAAACTCGACCAGGTGGTTGGCACAGACGGCCCGCCGCGCAGCGACATCGCGTAAAAGATTGCAAAGATCAGCGCGGAGTTGACGAACGCGAATGGGACGGTGACCAGCGCGCGGCGCAACCCAGGCGCGGTTTTCGGCAGAATTCGCTCAACGCAACGCTCTAGTAAGCCCCACACCAGGAACCCTGACAGCGTGACGACCACCCAATAAGCAATCCTCAGCGCGAAACCAAAGGTGAAGTAGGTGCCATAAGGCCCAGTCAGCCCAAAGCCCAAACCTAGGATCACCGCAAGTAGCCAACGTAATCCTGCGGGTTGGACCAGTTTCGCCAACCAACGGTCGACCGTTCGTTTATTACCAGCGGTCGATAGCTGCCGTTCGTTAAAAAGTGCTAACCACTGCTGCATTTTCCCTGTCCCCTTAAAGTGCGTCGCGTTTGAATAACCTCTCCAATACAAGACCACAGCGGCGACGTTGTGGTTCATAGGAGATCACAGAATGCTAAAAGGCTCAATTCCCGCTGCACTGGCGATGACGCTCATTGCAGCCACCGCACCAGCACCGGCAAATGCGAACGACGAGGCGTCGGCAAAGGGTGCGACGCTGCACATCGAATTCTCATCCGTTGACCCGGAGACAGGAAAAATCTGGGTAGGGGTGTGTACGGAAGAGGAAATGACCACGCGCTACAGCGAAGAGGACGCACGCTGCTCGGCCGAACGTTGGGTTGATGCGGTCGAAGGCGTCACTGTTCGTTTCGACGCGCTTGCGCCGGGCACCTACGCGGTGACCGCATTCCATGATGAAGACAGCAACAATCAACTGGATTTCGACGAGCGCGGTATCCCATTCGAAGCAACCGGTAACGGCAACAACGCTAAGGGCTTTTACGGACCGCCGACATTTGATGCGATGAAATTCACTTTGCCAAGTGCGGCTGATTCCTCATCACCGATTCGCTTTAACGTCCGTCTTTATCGCGTGGACAAGTGACGTCCACGACCCAAAACGTACGAACTGGAAAGTACTAAAGACAGGCGCCAATTGATGCGTATTTTTGTCTTACTGATCGTATACCTCACGGCGCAGAACACGGCTGCACAAACGGTAAACGCGTCGCAACGCGATGCTGCTGATCAAGTCGTGGAAGAAATTGTCGTGCGCGGGCAGACGGCGCAAGGAACGGTCATTAGCGCCGAGGAGCCGGAGCTCGTGCTCACCGAGAGTGACATTGCTGCATACGGGGTGAGCACCATCGGTGAGTTGCTACAGGCAATTGCCGCGGAGACGGCCAGCAACGCCGGCAGACGAGACGCGCCGCCTGTCGTGCTGCTCAACGGCAGACGGATTTCCGGGTTTCGCGAGATTGGGCGCTACCCGGTTGAGTCAGTGTTGCGTGTTGAGGTGCTGTCTGAGGCAGTATCGCTGAGCTATGGTTTCGCGGCGAACCAACGCGTAATTAATTTTATCTTGAAAGATGATGTCAAGATTCTCGCGGTCGAAACACGCGCGCGCGCACCGCAAGCCGGCGGATCAACGCAATTGACCGCGACCGCCCAGCAACTGGCGATCAGCGGCGACTCCCGGTTGAGTCTGGATGTGTCTTTCATCGACACGCCGGCGATTTTGGAATCAGAGCGAGCCGACATCATCAGACCCGAAGGTGATATGACCGACCGAGCGATCCGTGGTGATTTGGAGCAATGGTCTATCGGTACATCGATAGCGCGCGCCGCACTGGAGAATGCCATCGCAACGGGTAGCGCATCGCTTGATCGATCTGAGTTATCAACGCTTCTGGGAGGTAACGGGTTTCGCCAGGAACAGACGACCGATACCTTGGATATCGGTTTGTCGCTCAATGGTCCTTTGGCGCCGACGATCTGGGGTGCGACGGCCAGTCATCAACGGGTAGGGCAGGTGATCGAAGTCTTCGGCGATGGCGGTTTCGGTGCAACGCAACGAACTGAGCAGGATCGATCGCTCACGCGAATGGACGGCGTCATCAATACGCAAATTGCCGGTCTTTATTCGTCACCGCTCGCGGTCACGATGAATGCAGGTGTGGCACGCGAACGGCAAACCAATTGCCGTACAAGTCTGGACGATACGGCGCGGGCGTCGTTCGGGCGCGATTCGATGGAGGTGGGCTTTAGCATTGATGCGGCCGAACTGCGTCCTCGATTTCTAACCGGCGAGCTGTCATTAAATGCGAACGGTGCGCTGCGACGACTCTCCGACATCGGAACCCTTGGCGACTTTGGTGTCGGAATCGCGTGGCGTGTCAACGATTTCTTCCAATGGGATTTCACCTACAACGAGCAGCAGGGCGCGCCGGAGTTGGAAGCACTATCGGCGCCATTGGTCGTGCTGCCAAATGCGAGAGTTTTCGATATTACTAGTGGCGCAAGCCGTGTCGCTGACGTTGTTGATGGCGGTAACCCGCAGCTTGTTGGGGATGCGCGCCGGATCGTTCAGTGGGGAGCACGTGTCTATCCATTGGGGACAAACGATCTAACGCTGGGGATCGACTACACCCTGATTCAGATCAACAACGAGACGCGGCAATTTGATCTGCTTACGGATGCGTTCGAGCGCGCATTCCCAGAACGCGTCGAGCGCACCGGCGATGGCGTGCTAACCCGGTTTGATCAACGCGCTGTGCTGACCGAAAGCACACAGCAGCGCACGTTACGCAGCAGTTTAAGTTGGTCCCGAGATATCGCTGCAAAACGACGGCGTGCACGCGGACCTCGACCAAAGCGACGCCTGCGCAGCGGACGAAAAGGCAGCTTGCGCATCGGCGTGATACACAACTGGGCGCTCAAGGACGAAGTGACACTGGTAGAGGGCGGCCCTGTGCTTGACTTACTCAATGGCGGGGCGATCAGTACATTCGGCGGAACACCCGAGCACACCGTTGATGTGACCGCGTACCGGTGGAATGAGGGTATCGGGATCTACTTTGGCGTGTCATACCGATCTGCTACCACGGTCAGCAGCTCGGGAAATACGCTGAGGTTCGATGACCGAATCGTTATCAATACGAGCTTTTCGTATGAGTTCAATTATTCGGGCAGTTTGGTCGCGCGGTGGCCCATTCTGGAAGAAACGCGTTTCGTCATCGAAATCGGGAATCTGCTAAACGATCCGGTCAAAGTACGTGACGACCAAGGCGAGGTACCAATAGCGTTTCAGGCGGATCTATTGGACCCGGTTGAGCGCGGGTTTGGGATTGCGTTACGCAAACGGTTTTGAGCAGATGCGTTGCGACAAATGACACTCACCGTTAGGTTTTTATGAAAAAGTAGGCCTATTGGAAACACTAATTCGCTGCAGCGTTCCTGATACGAACTAGTTGTCCGTTCGGGCCACCTGTGCTGATCGCTCATTTATGCGCAGCAACCCTAAAAGGGCGCAAAGATGATTTGTTACACAAGCGGCGTGCTTCGCGTATTTATTTTGTCGTGATGATCGCATTCGTAACCATCGTTTCCGCCGTAAGTGAACCAATGATTCCAAGTTCTTCAGAATGGAGAGGCACATCTAAGGTGCTCGCCATATGGCCTGCGATAATATCGGGCTTTATCTGGATGACAGCCTTTGATCAAAAGGCTGTCACCTTCGTAGACGATGTTCGAGAAAGTACCAGTCTGAGTGAGCGAGACAAACAGCTAAGGGACCAATTGCTTCATGTAATGACAGTGGGTTTAGCTTTTAGAGACCCGGATCTGAGCATCGTTACCTTGGCGTCAAAAATCGGGGTGACACAGCATCGGCTCCGATCACTCATCCCGTTGTCGGTGACGGTATGAAAATGGATAAGCAAGCGTGACTGATCTCGGTGCAAGCCTAATCGCACCACGCACTAAAATGGCGCGTCTTACGCCAAGAAAAAGCCGTAAGCGGTTGATTCAAGGCACCGACAAGCTGGCACAACTCTTGAAGTGTTCGCTTGATGACACAGTCAAATCACCTCGATGACTAGCGCGCTTTTGCTGGCTTGGCTGCCAATGCTCGTCGCGCTGCTCGTCGCCGGCGCGATCGCAGGTCTATCGGCCGGATTGTTTGGTGTCGGGGGCGGTTTCGTTGTTGTTCCGGCCTTGTTACTGGCTTTCGGTGCGATGGTGGACAGCGGTGCGAATGATTTGTATGTCGCGGTGGGCACGTCGCTCGCCACCATCATCGTCACATCAATTCGGTCGGTACAAGCACATGATCACCGCGGGTCTGTTGACTTCGGCATCCTGAAATCATGGGCGCCATGGGTCGTACTCGGTGTCTGCGGTGGTCTGGCCGTTGCTGCTGCTGTGCAGACGCGCACGCTGCTGATGGTGTTTGCCGTCGGGGTGTTGCTGTACGCGTTCTATTTTCTTCGCCCAACGTTTGTTATCGCTCGCGAGCAAAACTACACGCTGCCAACCGGACCTGGGCGTGCCGTGCTCGCCTCTGGTCTCGGTGGTTTTTCGGCGCTTTTGGGTATTGGCGGTGGTACGCCGTTTGTGGTCACCATGGTGGTCTGTGGACGCCCGGTTCACCAGGCGGTAGGAACGGCGGCCGGCGTCGGCTTTCTGATTGCGTTACCAGGCGCAATCGGTTTTGCCGCGATGGGAATAGGGCAGGCTGGGTTGCCGCCGGGCTCGATCGGCTACGTCAACCTGCCAGCGTTCGCAGCCATCGCACTGGTATCAATATTCACCGCGCCGCTCGGTGCCAAACTGGCGCACAGCCTGAATGAGCTCCACCTGCGTCGCGCTTTTGGTGTGTACTTGCTCCTGGTATCGGCTGTGATGATGATCAAATTCGTCACAACGCCGGAGATACTAGCCTGACCTTAACGGAGAAAACCATGCTGACTCGACGATCCTTTCTTGGTAGTTCCGCCGCCGCGGCATCACTCGCGATATCCAGCCCGGCACTGGCCCGCGTGTTGTATGGACCGGCGACCGGCGTCGCCAAACTCGACTCCAACGAAAATCCTTACGGCCCGAGCCCGATGGCGATCAAAGCGATGACTGAGGCGGTGCGCGACGGTGCGTACTACGTTGGCCCATCCGTCAGCACATTATTGGAGATGATTGCCGAGCGCTTCGGTATTCCCGCTGAGCAGATATCTTTGAGCTCCGGATCTAGCGGGGCACTCAAAAGTCTTGCCAGCGCCAAGCTTCAGGAGGGCAGCATTCTTGGCCCCGACCTGTTCTGGGACACCACGACGCGTTTCGCCATGCGACAGGGTGGCGAGTTGCTGCGGACCCCGAAAACAGACGATCTTGGCATCGACCTCGACGCGCTCTACCAGGCGATCACACCGTCTACATCCATGGTGCAGATCTGCAACCCGAATAACCCTACCGGCAAAGTGGTCGACGCGGATGCGCTGCGCGCGTTCTGCATCAAGGCCAGTCAAAAATGTACGATACTGGTTGATGAAGCGTATAACGAAATCACCGATGATCCCGAGGGCAACTCGATGATCGATCTGGTGCGTGCCGGGCACGATGTCGTGGTCGCGCGAACGTTCTCCAAGATCTACGGCATGGCTGGCATGCGAGTGGGCTACATGATGGCCTCACCCGATACGACCGAAAAAATGCGCCAATTCAGCAATGGCAATTACAACCTCAATCAGGCGGGCGTCGCGGGCGCCGTTGCGAGTCTGAATGATGAGCAGTTTCTCGTCTACTCGAGAAACAAGATTGTTGAGGCACGAGAAATGATCACGGAAGCCGTCAAAGCCAACGGACTTGCTGCCGCGCCATCATCCACCAGTTTTGTGTTCATCAATCTTGGTGACCTAAACGCAGACACATTCCGAGCCGCTATGGCATCCCGCAATATTATGGTTCGAGGCATTTATCAGGATTACACGAGTTGGTCGCGAGTCAGCACGGGTCGCCTTGAGGATGTGGAGCGCTACACGAAAGCGCTGCCTGTTGTGCTGGAACAGGTACGTCGCGGTGCATGATGATGCCGCTCGGTACTCGTGACTTTGCTACCCTCGCTGCTGAAATAAAATAGACTCTGAAGCGCTCTACTATGTGAACCAAGGGTGTTATGAACGGAGTCAACATACCGATGTTACGCATGAGAGTTTTCCGCTGGGTGGCTTTGACCAGTCTGGTGCTCGTTTCTGTAATCGGGCTACTGTCTGGTTGCGCGAGCATTCTTGCCGATCGAATCGTCACACCGCCGAACGCGGATGGACCTAAGATCACCCCTGATGCGCGCGAGTCACTGGTAGAGCGGATGGGGCTGCAACCGGGGAGTATCGGCACACTCAGCGGAACCCTCGCATTCCTGAAAATGCCTGCCAAGCCGATGCAGATTGCGCTCACCGCCGAATTTTCAACCAACGCCAGCGGCGTAAAGAGCGCTGAAATCGAAATGACCTTCGACCCGGATCCGGCTCGCAACGCCTATTCGAAACCTGTCGGCACCATCGTCTCGCTGCACGGCTTCGGTCTGGAAAAAGAATCGATGCCGGGTTACGCCTCAATGTTCGCTGACGCCGGGTTCGACGTGTACATGGTCGACCTGCCTGGGCACGGTGAGTCCACCGGTGAGTACGTTACTTACGGGTTGCGCGAATCGCAGGCAATCGCCGGCCTAATCAATAAGCTCATTGACGAGCAAGCACCAAAACCGTTGATCGTATTCGGCGTATCGCTTGGTGGGGCCACGGCGATTCGCGCAGCGGCAATAGCCGATGGTGTGGATGCCGTACTCGCCATGCAGCCATTCGAAAACCCGTTGGACGTCATTCCGAATTTTCGCCACCGCGCACCCGCGTATTTGCGTTGGGCGATCAGTGAGTACACGATGGAGAAAGCTATAGAAAAGGCCGAACGCAAGGCCGGCTTTGCCTTCGAGGATGCGCGCATACAGCCACTCTTAGGTGAATATGAGACGCCGACTTTGCTCATGCACAGTGCGCAAGACTTGCTGGTCCCGGCTGCGCAAAGCGAATCTCTAGCGCGGAGCATTGATCCTTTATCAGCGCTGCTGGTTGATCCCGATGGCATGGGCCATCAAAGTTTTCCGGTGGACGTCGGGCAGCGTTGTCATGAGATGCTTCCTTGGCTTACCGATACGCTCGACATCGAGATGCTCGGGAATCCGTGCGAACAGATCGTGACCTTCGACGAACTTCGCAATCGCAATTAAGGCACCTGATTTTTCGACTGTCCAATTATCCAGCGCCCATAGCGTATCAACGCCTACGCGTAGCACACATTGAAGGCAATCGATATCCGCGCATCCGACCCGAAATAGGGGTGAACGTGATGCACGAGCCACGATGGGAAGATGATCATCTGCCCGGCCACTGGGCTCAACAGAAACCGCCCGTACAGTTTGTTGTTGTCCTGATACTGGATACTCGCACCGGGCCGCGGGTCCATGAGTTCGAGTTTGCCGCTGAACGGGTGGCCATCGATCGCCGGGTTTTCCGTCACGTAGTAGACGCCAGACCACATTGCGTTGGGATGACTGTGGGGGCTGTTGTACTGACCCTCCCGCAACACGTTCGCCCATCCGCTTATTTCGGGCGCTAATCCGAGCGTGCACTCGCGCCCGCACACCTGCTCGGTTAGTTGATCGACGAACGCCAGGAGTTGTTCGCGTAGCTTGCGAATGCAGTCTGAGTCGTCGTCGAAGAAGTTCGACCCGGAATGCCAGCCACCCACGTTACTCCGGACGACGCCTCCGTCGTTCTCCTCTAATGTCAGGATATGGCCCTGCAACTCTTGATTGTGCGCGTCGCTCTGCGGCCACCGATAGTTCGCCAACGGTGTATGAAACGCCGGCAGAATGTGTTTACTCAACGAATCGGTCTGCATGTGCAAAAAGCCCGTATTACTCAGCAAAATGTCCTTTGACGAGATTATCTCAGGGTTGTTACGAAGCCGAGAAATTGGGTAAAACAAGTGTCGGGAAGGGTAGGCAATTGGCTAAACGAGCGATAGACCAAGAACGATACGGCTTCGGCGCTACACATGAGAAGAAGTTCTCCCCAAAAAAGACTGGACCGAATAGGGGTTGGCCAATGGTGACGTATATTCATTGATTAACATAATATACATTATGCGCACTTTTAAAGAAGGTTCTTCGGTCGCTCGGTGCCAAGCTCAGAGACCGTATAATGTAAAACCACGTAAATGAGTTGGCCTTTTCCACTTGAAGTAGTTTAAATCCACTTAAATCTGGTTGACGACTTTCCTTTTTCCACGTGAAAGAAGTTCTCGCTCTCACTTTTCCACTTAAAAGTGGTTGTCGAAGTCATCGATTGGAGGTCCTGTTTCGCCAAGCGCAGTGAGCCCAGCGATAGCGCACCAACCGATAGGCCGCTACAAATAGAAACAGGCAGCGCAATGTAAAGCGCTCAAAGCCTGTGTGGACTGTTAACTGTGCGGCCAGGATCTAGAACCGAAACGACGACAGGTGCAAATTCCGAATACCGGATTCCGACATTCGGAATCCGCAAAGCGGAATTCGCAGCAAACACTGACGTGATTGGGCGCACGATCAGCGTCAGCTCTGCCAACTTGGCGTTCCGGATGGCGAACTGTCAGACGTTGACCAACAACTGATCGAGATTCAGGGCTATATCCTCGTTTCAGCACTAACGCCCGATCTTCGCACCGACAACTATCCAGAACGTTCCTTCAGCATTGCCTGTATGAGGTTGCGATCGTCATCGCTGTAGCGTTCCAACAATGCTTTGGTGTCGTGCAGTTCTTGCTCCAACGTAGCTACTCTGGCCTTCTGAGTTTCAACACGTTCAGCCTTTGCGTTGAGCTCCGCTCGCAGCTCGCCGAGCTGTTCCGTCAGAAAGCGTGCTTCATCTTTGGTGTCGGTCAGGTCACGCTGAACCTGCTCATTGGAGCGCTCGGCTGCCTCCAAGGCCTTCTCCAGCCCCACGGCCCGTTTCTCCGCCTCTCTGTACCCGCGGTTTGTGTCCCGTAGCTCATCAGCCATCGTGACCAAACGGTTCTTGTAATCGTTGAAGCTGGTTTGCAGCGATGACTTGTCTTTCACATGCTCTAGGGCCTGTTGCTCGATGCGCTCGCTCAGCGCAGCATTGTTTGCCTTCTGAGTAGTTAACTCTGCACGAAGCACTTCCACCTCGGTTTGTAGTCGCTCAGCGTGCTTTGCGGCCGCGTCACGCTCAGCAACTAACCGCGCTTCGGAAACTTCATTGGCTTGGGAGCGTTCTCGCTCGGTCTTGAGTTCTGACTTGTAGGAATCGATCCGAGTCTCAAGCTCGTGAATGGTGGCCTGCCTCGCGCCGACTTCTTCGCGGGCCTCTGTGAGAGCGTCTCGAGATGCGTTGAGCTCTCGTGTGACTTCGTTAAGGTTCGCGTCTGCCTGGGTTCGTATTGCTTCAATCTGGGCTTCTGCCGCATCAACAAGCTCTTGCCAGAACGCTTGGGCGCCGTTGATCAGCCCAGTCGCTACCGCGTCAGGGAGATCAGGTCCGGGACCAGACGTCTTCTCTGCATCGTAGGTTCGTTTGTGCTCGGCGATCGTGGACAGGCTGCCAGAGCCGACCTTTTCTCGAATGAGCCTAATCGACGGCGTTAGACCAGCTTTTTCTAGGGCTACGATCGCGGACGAGACTTCTTCGTAGCTGACGCCAGTGCGAGGCATAAGCGTATTCCTATCGAATATTTTCGTGGATTCCAGAATATTACGTTTCGTAACGTAACGCTATAAATGAGAATCAGATTCGACTACCGATAGCTTGAGTGAACAAATACTAGCGATAACGCTTATTCCCACTATATTTAAATAGCTGAATCAATTACGCTTAGCGTATGGATCGTTTTGTAACACCTCCGAGAAGCACTCTCGCTGAAGTGACGCTCGAAAAGGCACTTCAGTCAGCGAAGCGCTACGCGAACAAGAGCCGCTCAGACGCCACTTGGCGGGCCTACAAGAGCGATTGGCGACAATTTGAGGGGTGGTGTGCCGACGTCGGTCTCCCCTGCCTTCCCGCAGAGCCAGAGACGATTGCCATGTTTGTCGCGTCTCAAGCAGACAAGGGGTTGAATCCAACGACGATCAACCGACGCCTCGCAGCATTGCGCCTTGTGCATCTCGGTGCAGGACATGATTCACCGCATAACTCGATCAAGGTCACTGAAGTAATGCGTGGCATCCGCCGCAATTGGGGGCAGCCTCCGAAGAAAAAGTCGGCTGTCATGGATGACGATGTGAAGCGTATGGCTGACGCAGTTGAGTCTGAAACACGCAAAGGACTTCGAGATCGTGCGCTTGTGCTCCTCGGATTCGCGGGTGCGTTCAGGAGATCTGAGCTTGTGGGGCTGAATACTTGGAATCTTGTTGAACAAGATGAAGGTCTCAAAGTAACGATTGAGAAGTCGAAGACGGATCAGGAAGCAATTGGTCAAACAATCGGCATCCTACGTGTGGCGGACTCGCCCTACTGCCCTGTTCGAGCGGTCAGCGACTGGCTCACAGTCGCGGGAATTGAATCGGGGCCGGTGTTTCGGCGGATGTTTCGGGGCGATAAGGTGGGACAATCGAGGCTTTCGTCGCAGTCTGTTGCATTAGTGATAAAAGAATTAGCGTTCAAGGCAGGATTAGATGCGGACAGCTTCTCAGGTCACAGCTTGAGGAGCGGCTTCTTGACGAGTGCTGCACGCACCAAAGCGAATCTGTTCAAGATGGCAGACCAATCCCGGCATAAGTCGCTGGATATGCTCCAAGAGTACGTTAGGCACGAGGACTTATTTGAGAACAACGCCGGCGCCGGATTGCTTGACGAATAGATTCTCTAGGAGAAGAACACGCCAAATGTAACCAAAAAAGTCGGTTCGGTAAGTGCCTATTTTTTTCCAAACCCCTCTGCTGATAGTGATTTCGAAGACCTTAGTGAGTCAACCGCGTCGCGAGTGTTCGATTCTTGGCATGGGTGTCTGACCGTCGTTCCTAAAGTCGCCGAAAGACACGGTCAAGACTCTCTCAGGCAACCCCAGATAGCCGCTTTATTGCGGTTGCTCGCACAGTTCGCGAGCCACGTGACGGAAGATGTCACTGTGGTTATGCCAACCGGTACAGGCAAAACCGAAACGATGATGGCATCGATCTGCGCGTTCCCCATTCGCCGCCCTCTGATTCTCGTCCCCTCGGTAAGTCTTCGGGAACAAACGACGGAAAAATTCCGATCGTTAGGAATTCTGCGGGAACTCGGCGCAATCAGAAAGAGCACTCAGAACCCGGTTGTCACCGTACTTGAAGGCGGAATAAGGAACGACAGTGAATACGAGCTGATCTCCCTATCAAACGTCGTTATTTCTACTCCTCAGTCGATTAACAACTGCGACCTAGCATACCGGACAAAATTGTTTGCAGATTGCACGCACTTGTTCGTCGATGAGGCGCATCATGTAAGGGCCAGAACTTGGGACGCCATAAAGAAAGAGTTCGAAGGTCGCCCGGTCGTACAATTCACCGCGACCCCCTTTCGCTACGATCGCAAGAAGGTCGGCGGCAGGATCATTTACAACTATCCCATGTCGCTTGCACAGGAAAGTGGCGTGTTTCGAAAAATTCGCTTTGAATCGGTCTACGAGATAAGCGACGAGCGTGGTGATAGGGAAATCGCCAGAATTGCAGTTGAAACACTTCGCAAAGATCTCGATGAAGGTTTTGACCACATCCTTATGGCGAGATGCGGCAGCAAGAAGAGAGCCGATGCGATTTTCAAACTCTACGAGGACCGATATTCGGACTTGAACCCAGTGTGTATCTACAGCGGAATACCTGGAAGAAGCAAGAAGGACGAAGCGATTCGAAACAAGCAGCATCGTATCGTTGTCTGCGTCAATATGCTTGGCGAGGGTTTTGACTTGCCGGAGCTCAAGGTTTGCGCTCTGCATGATATACACAAGAGCTTGCCTATAA
>JBCBZK010000050.1:0-22465 GCA_039815365.1 Pseudomonadota bacterium
ACGCGGCGCGGCACTTTGTAACGGCCGCCGCGAAGCTTTCGCTCGGCAATGTCCAGTGCTATTCCCGCCTGATCCGCGATGAACGCAGCGAAAACACCCTGGTTGGAGTCGTCGCCGCCGTCTGCACGTAACTTGTCGCGAAGCGCTCGGAGCGACGCGGGACGCGCAGCGATACAGCTGGCTGCTGAACGATCTTTCGCCAACAATCGCCGCGCACGAGTCTCGCTGGGACGACGCGAATCACCGCGCATAACATCCCAGATCTTTGGTTTGGCATTCCTGGCGATATTGCCCGTCCAAACCACTCGTAGCGGCAGCACGACGGTACTGTCATCTAATGTCAAATGCGTGAGCAAAGGCGTTGCATCAATAGTCTCCGGGGTGCGGGCAATCGACAAAGCTACAACACCAACAACCGTCGCCGACGTCGGCAACGCATCGTCGATCCACTGCTCCAGCAAAGTGCGTTCTACTGCATGCGCAGCATCCACAATGATCAGCAGCGATGCGCCGTCAGGAATATCCTCTCGCAAGCCTATGCTTCCTGTTGGCCTAGCGCATCAAGAAACTGCTGACGCACATCGTTGATGTGTTTGTTGATCGAAGACTTGCGCCAACGCCGCGTGTCCACTGGCGGCAGAATATCCACCCGAACGGTCGCAGGCCGAAAAACAAACTGCCCTTTTGGTGCCATATCGATCGAATTGTGAATAACGATCGGTACGATTGGGACGCCGGCTTGCATCGCGATATGAAAAGCGCCTTTCTTGAACGGCAAGAGCTTTGTCGAAACCGATCGTGTTCCCTCGGGTGCCAACACGACTGACTTCCCCTCTTGCTGCATGACATCGACGAGCGGCTGCATCGCCGCAATTGCACTTTTCGCATTCTTGCGATCAATCAAGACCGTACCGCCAAGCTCCATCACCTGACCGACAATGGGTATGTTGCGTATTTCCTTCTTGCCGACGCCGGCGAGGTCCTTGCGCAACAATTGCAATACGACGAGGACATCCGCTTTGCTCTGATGATTAAAGATAAACACAGCGGGGCGTCGCTCCCACAGATGTGCCTCACCGGTCACTTCCAG
Organism: Pseudomonadota bacterium; assembly: GCA_039815365.1. Lineage (GTDB taxonomy): Bacteria > Pseudomonadota > Gammaproteobacteria > Steroidobacterales > Woeseiaceae > CALBPI01. The sequence continues at coordinate 1,091 of JBCBZK010000050.1, forward strand.
ATCCAGACCCACTAACGCGCTGGCTGTCTCGGCAAACAATGATAGAGAGAAATTTTGCGCCTTGCGGCGCGAGCCGGTAAGCGCAAGAATCGGCAATCCCGCCGCGAAGGACGTTGCCATGCTGCCAGTTGCTGCGATCGAGCGTACCCACTGTGTCCACCCTGCTCTGCCGCGGCTATCAAAACTCACGCTTGGCCAGTCGCGCTGATCAGAAATGCGTTGTAACTTCTTGTTCGGGTTCAGAGGTCTGGGGTAACCAACGGCCTCAAGCAGTTCGATGTCGTCGGTACTGTCGGAGTAGAAGAAACTATCCTCGAGCTTGGCGGGGGTCTGTTCGCAGATTTCATGCGCCGCGGTGACCTTGCCGACACCGAAACACGTCGGCTGAATCACCCTGCCGGTGAATACGCCATCCTCAAGTTCGACTTGCGTACATTTGATGATGTCGATACCAAGATCGTCTGCTGCAGCCGATATCTGATAGCGGGTTGCGGACGAGATAATGGCAACGGTATGACCTTTGGCGATATGTGCTTCGATAAGTTCACGAGACTCCGGATACACCGCTTGGGCGATGTGCGAGGCGTAAACGGCATCTGAGAACGCTTGGTAGTCTTGCTCCGTGGTGCCTTTGAGAAATTGGGTCGCCGCCATCATGAACGCTGAGAAACCCATATCGCCGATGCCGAAACGCGTCATCAGCAATGCAAGCTCGGCGAATTGTTTGGCGCTGATCTGGCCTTTTCGTACCTGTTCTCGCACAAAAGCGATCGCTGAATAGCCACTAATGATCGTACCGTCAAAATCGAAGAAAGCGCCGATTTGTGCGCCATCAGGAGCGTCTTCGATGTGCTTTGTGAGGTTACGATGTCGTCCCATAGTCCAGAATTCCCGTCAGTGGTGAAAAAAACCGTTCTATGAACGACAAAAAGCAGGTTAAGCGTAACATGGTGCTCGGCGCTTCGACGCGCGGAACCGCGATACGTGTCGCAGTCTTGTCGTACCCGCTTCGCTACCATTTCACTTCACATTGACGTAAGGCCTGTGATTGGGAATGAACCCGCAGTACATACAATCGATCATGCCAGTGGGGATAACAGTCTATCTGTTCCTTGCTGCAGCAATTATTGTGACGCGTTCTGCGGGACAGCGCGGTTCTGCGCATTGGGTCATGTTAGCGATGGCCGCATGGATTGTCGGCGGCATGATCGAACTGTTGGCCGACACCGCCGAAAACATGTTCGTGGGTCGGACGATTGTCGACATCAGCACGGCGGCGCTGCCGTCGTTAGTGATGATGGCTATCTGTTACTTCACCGCCAAGAAATGCCCGTTATGGGTGAAGTTTGCGGTGTGGATCGTGCCACTAACGACCATCGGCCTTGCGCTGACCCATCCGCTACATGACTTCTTGTGGTCCGCCGGCATTTCCGAAGGACGCGTGTCACGTCTCGACCTTGGACCCTGGTTCTTGTATGCGCACCTACCACATGGGCTGTTCATTACCGCGATCAATATATTGCTCATGTTTGATCGTGCGCGATCGCTACGTGGCGATCAACGGATACAAACGGCCATATTGATCATCGCCTTCTCTGTGCCCCTAGCAATCAGTGTTGCCCATGTTGGCGGCAAGATTGGCGTCACCGTCTCTCCTGCCCCGCTCTTTGCCGCGGCACTCGCCCCGCTCATTGGCTGGTTGATACTGCGTCGCGGCGTGCTGATCGAAGGCTCGCTGGAGTACCGCTTACTCGTCGAAAAAATGGTCGATGCCGTCATCGTCGTCGACCAGGACTTGCGCGTGGTTTCGTTCAACCCGGCGGGCGCCGAGTTAATCGGGGCAGAGCCTGGACCCACTGGCGGCCTCGAGTTACCGGACGTGTTGCCCGAAGCTGTGCCAGTGCTGGAGGGCCGTGGCACCGGTACTGATGTCAGTGTCGACGGACAACGATTTTCGATCCAGGTCAGTCGAATAGAACGCGGACTCAATCTCTCACACGCGATTGTCGTGTGCCGCAACATTACCAATGAGTGGACAGCACGCGCAGCGTTGATGCGCAGCGAAGAGCTGCTACGAAGCCTCGTTAACAATTCGTCAAACGCAATATTGCGTCTACGCCGAATCGTTAAGGAAGATGGTAGTGCTGACTACCGTGTACTGGTTGCGAATCCGATTGCCGCTACGTTTTTTAACACCGAACCTGGCGAGCTGATCGGCCAGGATATCGGAGAAGCGCTCGAGTGGTCTATCGTGGAGTCGAGCGGGTCAGCCCGCCATACGATCGCCAAAACACTGGAAAAAGCTGTGGAAGGTGGCAGGACCGAACAAATCGAATTTTCGTTAGAGACAACGAAGGGCGTGCGCTGGTATCGACTGTCCGCTGACCCTGTTGGTTCGGATGTTGGCGTGGTGTGTTTTGATATCACACGCCAACGCGAACAGAACGTCCGCCTTGAAACCGAAGCTTTCCAGGACCCGTTAACCGGCGTATTGAACCGTCGCGGCTTTGAACGATTGGCGAGCCAGTGCCTTGCCGGCCAGTCGGACGACGTGCCCGGTGTGTTGCTGTTTGTCGATCTGAACGATTTCAAGCAGATCAACGATGAACTGGGTCATGAGACCGGCGATTGGGTGTTACGTCAGATTGGCAAACGCCTTCACGATGTTACTGGCGATAACCACATTCTGGGCCGTATCGGCGGTGATGAATTTGTCGTGCTTGCAACGAACGTAGATGCCACTGATGCCAAAGCAATGAGGGAGGCCGTGCAATCCGCGCTGGCCGAACCCTATCACTTGAATGGCGACGTCGTTAACGCAGGCGCGAGTGTTGGTATGGCCTCGTTCCCGAGCGAAGGCGTTACGCTTACCTCACTCATGCGCCATGCAGATGCGGCAATGTATGCGGACAAGGCGGCGTTCCGCTCTGCCCGAAGCAAGCCTTACCGCGTCGTCAAGTAGTCAGCGCGTCGCAGGCGCCAGCGCAAGCGCATCGAAATGCGCGACCGCCCGGTCACAAAAGTCAGTGAAAATTCCGTCGACTCCGGCGCCGACCAGCCAATCAAGCACCGCCTCGAAGGACGAAAAACCAGCCGGTAGCGCGTCAGCCCGTAACGTGTACGGATGAATCGCGAGGCCTGCTGCTTTCGCTTGTTCAATAACGTCGGTGGTCAGCACGCGATCTTCGTCTGTGTGCGCATAAAGTTGCGCGAGCCATGGGCCGATACCGGCCACGATTCCCGTGAGCTGTGCTAGCCCGCCGGGCGCTAACAGTTCTGAATAACGTGTCGGCGACTCTTGCCAACTATCATCGCCGATAAGCTGGATCAGACGATACGGGCAATCGGACAATTTGCTTAGCCGAATGTTCTCATCCAGATCAAAACACTGCAGCCATACCTGCTCGGGCGTGCGTGCATAACCGTGCTGCGCCAAACGCTCCAGTAACAGTGCCGCGACATCGACGCCTTCGTTGTAATGCCACTGTGGCTTCTTAATCTCCGAGTAGATTCCGACGATCCTGCCTGTCGATGCGTTCATACCCCGAATTAGTTGCAACTCCTCGTCAAGAGAAACGATACGCAAACCGGTACTGCCGACCGGGAAGCGACCGGGAAAAACCGCGGCGCCGGCGGCGTCCGTGCGCTCGGTGAGCCGCAACGTCTGCAATTGTGCCAACGTGAAGTCGCGCGCATAAAATCGACCGTCATCGCGAGCAGCTTCGGGGAACTGTCGCGCGACGTCGGTGACACGATCAATGTGAATGTCATGCAACACAACAAGCTGATCATCGCGGGTTGCGACGAGGTCTTGCTCAAGATAGTCGGCGCCCATGGCATGCGCCATTGCTTTGGCTGCGAGAGAGTGCTCGGGTAAATAACCACAAGCACCTCGATGCGCAATAGTCATCGGACGGGCAGTCGGTTTTGGCTTGGGCATGTGATTACTCTAGTTCGAGATAATGGCTCTAACTCTATGGAAAATCGATAACTTCCCAGCGCTGCGTATCTTCGTTCCGCGCGAGTCGACGCAGTGCATCGACGATCTCACGCTCATTCCAATCGACGTTCTCGTTCGCTCGGCTCAGCAAATCGCCAGGTACGGTCGTCGTGCGACCAAACGCGCTGATCAGCAAAATAGGCTTGCCCATTGCCTGCGCCGCGTTGATCTGGAAATCCGCCCAGTCGCGCTTTTCGCCCCAGACGCTGGCCAGCATAATGACGACTTCACTCGCATCAATCTGCTGTCTTAGCGCATCTTTGAAGCCCTCGGCACCGCCTGTCGGCTGGCGTGTCGGATCGCTGGTGTTCAAATAGTAGAACCGATCGACACTCTCCAAATATTCGAACACGCGCAAGTAGTCGTCGCTTTCGTGAAAGACGTGACTGATAAAAACCCTGATCGGATTGTTTTCGGACATAGTCGCCCCCGAGCAACTGCGAATACCCGCTAATTGTATCCAGAACGCGCGCTACAGGCGACTTTTGCCGGTACAATTGCGTGGTGTACCCGCGGAAGCCCGACTCATGCCGAAACGGCCAATAGCAATGCGTAATCAATGCGCATAATTCTCTATAACATCAGATATGGCGTCGGCTCTGGCCTCAGCACGCATTTGCCAGTACCAGGCGCCGGGTTTGTCCTTGGCAACAACGCCAATCTCACGCGACTGACCGAATTCCTCAAATCAATGGAGCCCGACATTGTGGGTCTCGTTGAGGTTGACACCGGCTCAATCCGCACGCGCAATGTGAATCAAGCAAAAATCATTGCACAGGCGCTTGGGCACCATTCGTCCTACGAGACGAAATATGGGCAGGATTCGTTAAATCAGCTGTTGCCTATTGTTCGCAAACAAGGCAATGCGTTTCTCGCCTCGCCGTCGGTGTGCAACGAGCGCTTTCACTACTTCGATACCGGCATCAAGCGACTGATTATCGAGCTGGAGCTTGACGATATTGCTATTTTTCTCGTGCATCTGTCGTTGAAGTACCGGCATCGGCATCTACAACTGCGGCACCTATACGATTTGATTGAGGCTACCGAGAAACCCGTGATGGTTGTCGGCGACTTCAATACGTTCTGGGGACAGAACGAGATCTATTTATTTCAAAAAGCGGCGGGGCTTCGCAGCGCCAACGTCAATGCGTTGCCGTCCTATCCGAGCCGTTCGCCGCGCAAAGAACTTGATTTTATTCTGTATCAGCCTGGCATCGAAATTGACAACTTCTTTGTGCCGGACGTACAACTTTCGGATCACCTACCCCTGGTTTGCGACTTTCATGTCAACACCACGGCGAACTCACCTTAGAGAGCATTCACGATGAGCAATTTTGAACACTGGAAAGCCGAACGCGATGGCGACAACGTGCTGTGGTTGGGCATTGATAAAAAGGACAGCGGGGCCAACGTATTGTCTGGGCCGGTGCTTCGTGAACTCGATCAACTGATCGATGCAGCTGATGAGAATCCACCTGCAGCGCTTATCGTCCACTCGCTCAAGAAAAGCGGCTTCGTGATGGGCGCCGATATCAACGAGTTCACAGTCCTCGAGAACGAACAGGCAGCTTACGGCTTGGTGCGCCTCGGCCAACAAGTTCTGGATCGCTTGGAAAATGCGACTTACCCGACCGTTGCGGCTATCGACGGATTTGCATTGGGCGGCGGCCTCGAATTGGCGATGGCGTGTCACTATCGCGTCGCAGCAGCGACCGACAAAGGCACCATCGGCTTGCCGGAGGTCAAACTTGGCATTCACCCGGGGTTCGGCGGCACGGTGCGTGCTGTGCGCCTGGCTGGTGTCACACAAGCGATGCCGCTGATGCTAACGGGCAAGTCGATCACACCTGCCAAGGCGCTCAAACTCAATCTTGTCGACCGCGTCGTAGCGCGCGATGCGCTCAAGAATGAAGCGCTGAGCATCGCACGCTCACGACCCTCGTTAGCGCGCGCGGCACTCGGCGAGCGGCTCATGAATTTCGGTCCGTTACGCGGGTTTCTCGCCGGCAAGATGCGTGCACAAACACGCGCGAAGGCCAATCCATCACACTACCCTTCGCCATTCGCGATCATTGACCTTTGGCACAAGCATGGCGCAAGCACGTCAACCGGTTATGAGGCCGAGGCACGCTCGATCGCCCACCTCATGGTTGGTGATACCGCTCAGAATCTTGTTCGCGTGTTCTTTTTGCAGAACGCATTGAAAGGCCAAGGTAACCGACCAGCGACCAAGATTGAACGCGTTCATGTTGTCGGCGCCGGCGTGATGGGTGGCGACATCGCCGCATGGTGTGCGCTGCGCGGTTTGCACGTGTCGCTTCAGGACCGTGAGATGAAATACGTTGAGCCAGCGCTGGCGCGCGCGCAGAAACTGTTCGAGCGCAAAGCACGCGGTGATGCCGAAAAACTCGCCGCAAGCTCAGCACGTCTGGTTGCAGACATTGACGGCAACGAAGTCGCCAACGCGGATCTGATTATCGAAGCGATCTACGAAAACCTGGAAGCCAAGCAGACGCTGTACGCCGCGCTCGTGCCGAAAATGAAGGATGGCGCAATCCTTGCGACCAACACGTCGAGCATCCCGATCGAAACACTGCGCGAGAGCTTACCGGCACCACACCGGTTTATCGGTTTGCACTTCTTCAACCCGGTCGCACAATTGCCATTGGTGGAAGTCATCGGCGCTGAAGCCACTGAGAGCGATGCGCTGGACATCGGGCTCGGCTTCGTCAAGCAAATCGGTAAGTCTCCCTTGTTGTGTCGCAGCGCTCCGGGTTTTGTCGTCAACCGTATTCTCGCGCCGTACATGGGAGAGGCGTTTCGACTCGCGCGTGAAGGTTTCCATCTCGCATCAATCGACAAGATCGCTGTTGAATTCGGCATGCCGATGGGTCCGGTTGAATTGGCCGATACCGTTGGGCTGGATGTGGGCCTAAGCGTCGCTCGCATCCTGGGAACAGACGATGCAGAAATGGCTGACCTGATTGCGATGGTTGACGCAGGCGACAAAGGCCGCAAGACAGGCAAGGGTTTCTACGAATGGGTTGATGGCAAAGCCGTGAAACCGGCCGCAGCTGGCGAGCCTAACCTGCCAGATGACGTGACCGACAGGCTCATTTTGCCGATGGTCAATGAAGCCGTACTTACCCTGCATGAGCGTGTTGTCGACAAGGCCGACTTGCTGGACGCAGGCATCATTTTTGGCACGGGTTTCGCGCCTTTCCGCGGCGGCCCACTCAACTACTGCCGCGCTCGCGGGACAGCCAATGTGCGTGCGCGCTTGACTGCTCTCGCAGAGCAACATGGCCCACGTTTCGCGCCGCAGCAAGCCGCATGGGATGCCTTTGAGGCACTCGCGGAGGACGATTAAGCGGGAATTCACGCGCAAAGCATCACTGGAACGTGTAACAGGCATAGTAAAATCAAAAAAACTGATAGAATTCCTGTAATTGGCCGCTGTCCTAGGTAACGATTAACAAGATCAACAAGAAAGTTGCGCTTCGCCACTGAACAATGACAGATTCAATACTGACAATTGACGAGTTACGCCGCTTCTCACCCCTGGATGGGCTGAAGACGGAGAACCTGTCTGCGCTCGCCAAGAAAACGCAAGTGAAAACACTCGAGCCTTCGCAGCTACTGTTCAACGAAGGCGACAGCGAGAAACGCACGTTTTACGTTCTGAGCGGCACCGTTGAGCTTTTGGAACGCGGCACCGTGCAGGACACCGTCGCCGGCGGCGGCTCGCGGGCACGCAATCCACTGACGCCAATCCTGCCGCGACGTTACACCGTGCGGGCTCACGATACCGTTCGATATTTGTCGATCGACAGCGATCTTTTGGACGTCATGCTGACCTGGGATCAAACCGGGTCGTATGAAGTCAGTGAGCTGCGTGATGACCCGGCGGTATCCGACGACTGGATGACAACGTTACTGCAAAGCAAAGCCTTCCATAAGATTCCGCCTGCCAATATCCAGGCGATCTTTATGCGGATGCAGCAGGTTAACTACAAGTCAGGCGACCAGATCATCAAGCAAGGTACCGATGGTGATTTCTTTTACGTACTAACCCGCGGTAGTGCTGCGGTCACACGTGAGACGCCGCTTAATCAGGAAGGCATTCGCCTCGCAGACCTTGCTGTCGGCGATACGTTCGGCGAGGAAGCGCTGATCGCCGAATCCAAGCGCAACGCGACGGTGACGATGACGAGCGACGGCGCTGTCATGCGCTTGGGCAAAGATGACTTCCGGACGCTGCTTAACGAGCCAATGCTCGACTGGGTTGACGTTGCTGAAGCCGAAAAAATCCTCGATGACGGCGGCGTCTGGTTAGACGTACGCTTGCCGAGCGAATACCAGAACTTCAACAAGCCTGGCTCGATTAACATGCCGCTGTATTTCATCCGTCTGAAACTCGGCACACTCGATCCGCAAACGCCGTACGTGGTCTGCTGTGACACCGGGCGACGCAGCTCTGCCGGCGCCTACATTATGAACGAGCGCGGCTTCAAGACCTATGTGTTGCGCGGCGGTCTGGCGCAAGCCTAGCAAGCGGAAAAGCAGTTAGCGGAAAGCCGCAATTCCCATCGACCCTGTGTGCTAGTCTTTCAACCCTGTCGTCATTTCAGGGTGAACCGCATGAGCCGTATCGTACAGTCGTTTTGCTTGTTTTTGATCGTAAGCACACTCACGCTTTCTCCGCGCAATGCATACGCTGATCACGCACCGCATGTGCTGGTCACCGGGGCTACGACCGGCATTGGCCGCCATCTTGCCGAGACATTGGCAAGCGATGGTTATCACGTCTACGCCGGGGCGCGCACGGATGACGAGATGGCCGAACTCAATGCGTTAGATAACATCACAGCAGTTCGACTGGATGTCACCAAACAAGATGAAATCGACGCTGCGGTTGCCATGATCGAGGAGCAAGGTACCGGACTCTATGCGCTAGTCAACAATGCCGGTGTGGGTGGTGGTGGTCCGATTGCCAGCACACCCATCGAAGATCAGCGCTTCGTTTATGACGTCAATGTAGAAGGCGTCTATCGCATTACGAAAGCATTTGCGCCGCTCATCATTGAGTCGAAAGGTCGCATTGTCACTACAGGCTCTATCGCAGGAACGCTTGCCTGGGCTGGTGGTAGCGCGTATAGCGGCAGCAAACACTGGATTGAGGCGCTCACCGATTCATTGGCCGCCGAAATGGCACCGCTAGGAGTGTCTGTCAGCGTCGTCGAGCCAGGCAATTTTCAATCGTACATTCGACGCAGCAGCGTGCTGCGTCAATTCGCCAAAGTCGAAGCTGCTGGCGGCGAGATTACCGATGAGATGAAACAGATGTATGCCCAAACCGAGAAGCGAGAGCTGTCGTATCGACTTCCCGTGCCCGTTTCAGAGGCATTCATGCATGCGCTGTTTGATGACAAACCACTACGCCGTTACGTTGTGACGCCGAACGCTGACGAACAGGCGCGCACGATCATGACCAAGATTGAGCAGCTCGTGCAGCTGAATGAATGGGGCCCGCACAGCTATAGCCGCGACGAGCTCTACGAGATGCTGCGTCAGGCAATGTCTGAAGACAAAGTGGAAGAATAAAACGGAGCGCGAGCATTCGCGCTGCGCGTGCGCTACATCGTGTGAGTGGCTTTCTCGCCGCCCAGCGCACCTGCGAGATAGTTCTCGATTTTTTTCTGTGTATTGCCCTGATCTTGCTCAGAGAACTGCACGCCGATGCCAGCCGTGCGCTGCCCTTGCGCACCTTTCGGCGTCATCCAGACAACCTTGCCAGCAACCGGCAATTTTTCGTCTTCGCCCATCAGGCTCAACAACATGAACACCTCGTCGCCAAGGCGGTAGGAGCTATTGGTCGGTATAAACAATCCGCCATTACGAATAAACGGCATGTATGCCAGATACAGGGCGCTTTTGTCTTTAATGGTCAGTGTTAATAAACCGGGTTTGGTCATACCTTTCGCTCTCTAAAAGTCGCTGGTTGCGCGACCGTCAAAACATCCCTGCAGTCGTTGCGTCCAAGGTAGCGCAAGCGCGTCCAGCGCCATATCCGTATTAATTGCTACTGCACCGCGCCGCGCAACGCGCAGCACGGTATCTAGATAACAAAACGCATCGCGTGTGTCTATGACATAACGACTGAAACCAGACTCACTTCGCACTTCCGGCGCCAGAGCGTCGTAAATCACGGATTGCGTCACATACCGCAGCGCATCAAGCACTAACGCGAAATCGAGCTTGCGCCAGCGCCCGCTCACCGCCATTGCGCCCTCGCGACCGTCCATCAGCGCAACCACTTCGTCGGCAATACCTTGCAGGCCTGCCAATGCATCATTGGCCAGCAGTGCCTGGGCTTTCAACGGAGCGCCGCTGGTAAATCCCAGCGCTACAGACGCATCTGACAATGCATAACCACTATCGACCAACCATTGCACGCTAACGCGTTCTTCAGGTGTCCTGAGCGCATAGACGCTACAACGACTCACCACAGTCGCAGGCAGGCGCGATACGTCGTCAGCGACAAGGATCAGCAGGGTGTCGCCTGCGGGCTCCTCCAACGTCTTTAGCAAGCTATTGGCAGCAGCGATCGTCATGCTGTTGGCGGGCTCGATGACCGCCGCTTTTCCGCCACCGCCGTGGCTGCTTAACGTGAGGGCGGCTGACAAGTCACGGATCTGCTCAACAGAAATCTGCTTTTTATCTTCCGGGATACCGATATGACGAAAATCAGCATGTCGCTCATTGAGCTGAACAAGTGTTGGCTCGTCGCTATCGTCGCGCCGCAAGTACTGACCCACGAGCCAACCCGCCAATTGACGTTTACCCAGTCCCTGTGCACCGGCAATCAATACGGCGTGACTCAGCGCATCGTCTGCGAGTTGCGCCGCAAGCTTTGCACGCGTGTCTTCAAGCCAAAACATCGCTTAGCCGTCGCCCTCGAGCAACGCATCCAAAACAGTTGCCAATCGCTCTTTCACGACCGCTTTGCTCACGCTGGTATCAATCGGAAAATACCGGTCTGGGTGATCGGCGGCGAGCTGAGCGTAACCGGCCGCGGCTTTGTCAAAGAAAGCGGACGGTTGCTGTTCGATGCGATCGCGGTCTTGTCCGCGAGCGTCCATTCGCTGATTCGTCACGGCGACCGGCGCGTGTAACCAAATGGTTGCATGCGGCCACAAATCACCGTGCACCCACTGGGCTAACGTGTTGATCCGGGAAACAGGCAAGCCACGCGCGAACCCCTGATAGGCTAACGTCGCATCGGTAAAACGATCACACAGCACCCACTCGCCTCGTGCTAACGCTGGCCGTATGACATGCGCGACACTCTGCGCGCGTGCAGCAAACATCAGCAACAATTCGGTGGTGTCGGCTAGCTTCTCATCATGCTCGGCTAACACAATATCTCGCAATGCCTCGGCAACGGGTGTACCTCCAGGCTCACGGTTGCGCGTATAGGCGACACCCTTTGCATCCAGCAATTGCGCAAACAACCTGATCGCGGTTGTCTTGCCAACACCCTCGACGCCTTCGAACGAAACAAACCGCGGTGCGCTCGTATTCATGTTAGCGGTGCCCCGCTCTTTTCAAAAATGCCGCAACCGCCTGCTCGTGTTCGGCGTTCGTCGTGGAAAATATATGTCGGCCGGCGCCGGCGCCGGTCGCTACGAAAAACAACACGGTGCCGTCTTTCGGTTGCGACACAGCGACTAACGATGCAAGACCTGGCAATGCGATCGGGGTCGGCGGCAATGCATCGATCACGTAGGTGTTGTATGCCGTATCGCCATTCAGATCTTTACGCCGAATGTCGCCATCGTAATCAATGCCAATGCCGTAGATCACGGTTGGATCCGTTTGCAGACGCATCTGTTTTTGTAGCCGGCGAATGAATACACCGGCAATCGTGCTGCGCTCCGATTCTATGCCGGTTTCTTTCTCAACAATCGACGCTAGCGTGAGCAACGCATAAGGGTCCGCCAGCGGCAAGTCATCAGCGCGTGATACCCAGATACGCTCGAGCTGTTGCTGCATGCGTTCGTGAGCCAACGTCAACAAGGTCGACAACGCCGTACCGTCGACAAAACGATACGTGTCGGGAAACAACCAGCCTTCCAGAAAACCGGCATCGATATCTAACGCGCTCGAGAGTCGTCGCTGCTCGGCGAGCGGCAGGTAAGCAACGCCATCGGTTCGCCGCTGTAGCGACACGTCAAGGTCGTCGACAACGCCCGGATGTGCCAGCAAAGCTTCAAGTGCCTGTGCCGCAGTCCACCCTTCGATCAGCGTGACCCGGTCAAGATCAGCCTGACCTGAGACTAATATACCGAGCAACTCGCCCAGATTAGTCCCGGGAGCGATGGTGTAGGTACCGGCCTTTATCTGCGCCATCTCAGGGTTCATACGTACATAAGCCCGTGGCCAGAATGCACCGGAAATCAAACGATCAGAAGCCAGACCTTCGATGACACTGTTGACGTTCGCACCGCCTTGCACACGCAACTCCAACGGCTCGTCGATGTCGAGCGGCGCAATCATCGCCAGTCCGAGTTGCTGCCAAGCAAACACCGCTGCCGCACCGCCGGCAATCACTAGCGCCATCAAAGCAATGCCGAGTCGTCTCATGCAGTACGTCTCGCCGACAATTGATCGCGCAGCGCATCAGCGACCGGACTCGCGCTTGGTAGCCTGTGATCAGCCAGGTGGCTGGCACTGCGAATACCGCGCACCGCATTCGTCAGGATAATTTCGTCTGCCGCACGTAGCTGCGCGACGCTGATTGACCCTATCTCAACACTACCAGCGGACGCCGTCTCGATGACCCATTGCCGCATCACGCCGGCCACACCACAAGCTTCCAAAGCCGGCGTTAACAACTGGTTGTCGGTCACGATAAACACGTTGTGCATGATACCGCAGACAACGCTGCCATGATGATCACACATCAGGCCTTCTACCCCGATTTCGCCGCCCAGTTCTTGCGCTGCCATCACTTGCGGTAATCGATTCAGGTGCTTTATCCCCGCCAACTGCGGATCAAACGGTAAACGCGCTTGGCAGATACGGACCCGCAACGGTGCGTCATCTAACGACAGGGGGCCGTGGCGAACAATGATTCGCGGCGACACGTCTTCGGATGGTGCGTAGCCACGCGCACTGCTGCGTCGTGTGATTGTCAGCTTCAACCAACCCTCAGCGTCGGTTTGTTGAGCGATACCGCGAGTCAATCGTTTGGCAATACGCTCGCAATCAATACCCGCGATGCGTAATGCTGTAGCCCCGCGTGCCAGCCGTTGCATGTGCAGATCCAGAAACGGGATGCGGCCGCCGACGCAATACATCGTCTCGAACAAACCATCACCGTAATTCAGTCCGCGATCATCGACGGGGACATAGGCATCGCCGCTTAGCCAGTGCATGTGACAACGCTCTCCAAGGCACGTAACAAACCCGTGGCCTTTGCTGTAGTTTCGGCCAATTCCGCGTCTGCATCCGAGTCGGCCACGATGCCGGCACCTGCGCTGAACGTCAGCGTATTGGCAGTCGTTGCCATCGTGCGAATCAGTATATTCAAGTCCATTTGTCCATCACGACCTAAATAGCCAAGCGAACCCGTGTAAGCGCCGCGCGGACGCGCTTCCAGCTCGGCAATCAGCTGCATGCAACGCACTTTGGGGCACCCGGTGATGGTGCCGCCGGGGAATACTGCACGGATCACCTGACCGGGTGTGGTGGCCGGCTGCAAAACGCCGGTAACGTTCGACACAATGTGATGGACATGTTGATAACTCTCCACTGTCATGTACTCATCGACCGTAACGCTGCCGGGCATACAAATACGCCCGAGGTCATTGCGCTCCAGATCAATCAACATGATGTGTTCGGCACGCTCTTTGGGATGCTGCAGAAGCTCGTCAACGAGCCTGCGGTCCTCTAACGGATCGGCGCTTCGGTGGCGCGTGCCTGCGATCGGGCGCGTCGCCACAACTCCTGATTTGACGCTCACAAGACGCTCAGGAGACGACGACAGAATCGTCAGTGGTCCAAGATGTGCCAACGCTGCAAACGGCGATGGGTTAGTCTCGCACAAAGCATCAAACAGAGTACCTACGGACAACTCGGGTACGCCAACGTCCCACTGTCGAGACAAATTAGCCTGATAAATTTCTCCCTCACTGATCGCGCGCTTGGCGTCACGCACGGAGGCTATGAACGCATCATCAGGCGTTACCTTCATTGACGTCATCTTGGCATTCGCAGCCGATCTGGGCGTCGCCCGCACCGCGTCGATATCTTTCAGAATCGATGTGCGCAGCGCCTCGCAAGGATACTCGCTGACCAGTTGCGCATGCCGCGTCTCGGCGCGTGATAGCACAATCGCCGCGCGTGATCTGCTTGCCATTGCTACGAGCTGACCTTGCGCTGCGTTAAGCGCAAGGCTGGGTTCAATTTGCGCAGCCAGCTCGTAGCTCAGGTACACAAACCAGCCACCAACGAAAGGCAGCGAATCGGACGTTTCGGCAACCGCTTCGCTCGCATGCCACGCGTCCAGCGCCTGACAAAAATCATCGGTCTCTGCCGCGAAAGGCGCACCGTCGCCAACACCACGCAAGGACAAATCACCATCGACAGCGCTGAGGATGAGACAGTCTTCACTGCCCAGCAACAACACATCATTGGCGTCGGTCGCCTCACCGGCATCCGCTGAACTAAGTAGAAATGGATACTGCTCGCTACAATGCGTTGCCAGCATTCGCAATGCGTCGCTATCAACGCCGGGCAAGTCTAGAACGAAATAGGATTCAGTCACAACGCATTACCCGAGCCGGCACGAACCTGCCGTGCCTTCTCGCAGACGTCGCGTCACTCTGCCTTCTTGAAGACCAGCGTGCCGTTAGTGCCGCCAAACCCGAACGAGTTCGAGGCCGTTGCATTCAATGTGGTCTCACGCGCCGTGTGCGGCACATAATCCAAATCGCATGCAGGATCCGGGTTGTCCAGATTAACCGTTGGCGGAATCACCTGATCTCGCAGTGCAAGCACGCAGAATATCGCCTCTACCGCGCCGGCTGCGCCTAACAGATGGCCCGTAGTGGACTTCGTTGCGCTTACAGCGAGCTTGTAGGCGTGGTCGCCGAAAGCACGTTTGATCGCCGTCGTCTCAGCCACGTCTCCCGCGAGCGTCGAAGTGGCATGTCCATTCAGATAATCGATATCCGTAAGGTTCAGGCCTGCGTCCGCGACAGCATTGAGCATGCTGCGCATCGCACCGGCGCCGTCTTCGGGCGGCGACGTAATGTGGAACGCATCACCGCTCATGCCGAAACCAGCAAGCTCAGCATAAATCGTTGCACCGCGTGCTTTTGCTTGTTCGTATTCTTCAAGCATCATGCTTCCGGCGCCGTCGCCGAGCACAAAGCCGTCTCGGTCTTTATCGAACGGTCGACTCGCGGCTAGTGGGTCATCATTGCGTGTGGACAGGGCACGAGCCGCGCAGAACCCACCAAGCCCAAGCGGCGTCGTCGCGTATTCGGCACCGCCGGCAAGCACAGCATCCGCGTCACCGTATGCAATCATGCGCGCTGCAAGACCGAGTGCATGAGTGGACGTCGTACAAGCAGTCACCACAGACAGGTTGGGGCCCGTGATCCCGTGCATGATGCTGATGTGACCGGAAATCATGTTGATGATGCTGCCGGGCACAAAGAACGGAGAAATCTTGCGCGGGTTGCGATCCGCGTTGAGGTATTTCTCGTGGTTGCCTTCAATCGTGCCGATGCCGCCGATGCCTGCACCCATCAGAACGCCAATCCGGTGCGCGTTGCTGTCGGTAACTTCAAGGCCTGAATCTGACAGCGCCTGATTGCACGCCGCGATGCCGTATTGGATAAACGGGTCAATCTTGCGCGACTCTTTGGCAGGAATGCCGTGTTCAGTCGGATCGAAGTTGCGAACGCAGCCACCAAATCGAGTGGTAAACGCGCTGACATCGAACGCGTCGATTGCGCTTATGCCGGACTCCCCTGCCACAACACGTTTCCACGCGCTAGCAACATCATTGCCAACGGGAGAAATCATACCGAGACCGGTTACAACGACGCGTCTGTTGCTCATATCGATTGCCTAAAACGGCACCCGGCGCCCGTTACGGCGCCGGATACGGACTAATGTGGACGACTGTTAGCTTGTTTTGCGAGCGCTAACGTAGTCAATCGCCTGCTGAACGGTGGTAATTTTTTCAGCGTCTTCGTCGGGGATTTCTGTCTCGAACTCTTCTTCGAGTGCCATCACCAGCTCAACGGTATCCAGCGAATCAGCGCCAAGATCATCTACAAAGGAAGCGGCGTTTGTCACTTCGTCTTCTTTTACGCCCAGTTGCTCAGCAACAATGCTCTTCACCTGGTCTTCAATACTGCTCATTAGCTGTAATTCCTCATGGATAAAAAAAAGCGGGCTTACCTGTGTCGCCGGTCTGAAAACCAACCGGTTCTGGCATCCCCGTAATTATACAAAATATAGCCAGATCGCGCCGTTTCAAGCCCACATCTGAATTTCACGGCGCATAGTGTAGGTGATTAACTCTCCGGACGCCATCCTAAATAAGCGAAATTATTGCCTACAAATGAATAGCTTACCGATCAAGGCATTAGCATGCCGCCATTGACATGCAGTGTTTCACCAGTGATATAGCCTGCAGCATCGCTCGCAAGGAAAACCGCCATATGAGCAATATCGCTGGTTTGTCCAAGTGTGCCGAGCGGCACCTGCGACAACATCGCTTGTTGCTGATCGTCGTTTAGCGCATCTGTCATGTCGGTTTGAATAAAGCCCGGTGCAATCACGTTCGCGGTAATGCCACGACCGCCAAGCTCGCGCGCCAGCGATTTGGTAAAGCCAATCAAGCCGGCCTTTGCCGCCGCATAGTTCGCCTGCCCTGGATTTCCGAGCGTACCGACCACCGAACCTACCGAAATAACTCGACCAAAGCGCTTTTTCATCATCGGTCGAAGCAGGCCTTTGGTGAGCTGGAACACGCCGGTTAGATTGGTTGCAATCACCGCATTCCATTCGTCATCTTTCATGCGCATTAATAAATTGTCGCGCGTAATGCCTGCGTTATTGATCAGAATGTCCGGCGCTTTGTCCTTGACCGCTGCAATCAGTGCAGTCACTGACTCCGGGTCTGACGTGTTGAGTACGGCGCCATGACCGCTAGTGCCCATGGACTCGCTGATCGCAGCAGCGCCGCTATCGCTCGTCGCCGTTCCGATGACATACGCACCCGCTGCGATCAGCTGCGCCGCTATGTCTTTGCCGATGCCACGCGACGCACCGGTGACCAATGCACAACGCCCGGCTAACGCTGATTTGCTAAAAATACTCATTGCGCCGCTCCTTCACTGATGGATTGGTGTGTCGCCGCCATGTCTTCAACAGTCTCAATGACGTACGCACTGGCGGGTTTGTGGATTCGCCGTAACAAACCACTGAGCACTTTGTTCGGCCCACACTCCACAAAATCCGTCGCGTGGTCTGACACCATATGACGCACTGAAGCGGACCATTGAACGGGGCTGTAGAGCTGGCGAACCAGCGCATCGCGAATCGCGTTCGCATCCGTTTCAACAGCGACATCGACGTTGTTAACAACGGCAATTGCTGGCGCACCGATCTCGATGTCGGCGAGTGCTGCGACGAACGCGTCAGCAGCAGGCTGCATTAACGCGCAGTGTGACGGCACACTGACCGGTAGCGGCATGGCACGCCGCGCGCCGCCTTCTTTGCAATGACCAATCGCTTCGTCGACCGCTGCCTTTTCGCCGGCGATAACGACCTGACCGGGCGCATTGAAATTCGCAGCCGACACGACGCCGCTACTCACCGCCTCGCATGCTGCGATCACGACGTCGTCATCCAACCCCAAGATCGCCGCCATCGCGCCTGTGCCTTCTGGCACCGCTTGTTGCATTAATTGCCCGCGCAATCGCACAAGCTTCACCGCGTCCGCCAAGCGAAAACTACCGGCGCAGGTCAGCGCCGAATACTCCCCAAGACTGTGTCCGGCGAGCATCGCCGGTTGCGCGCCACCCTGCGCTAGCCATGCACGCCACAGCGCAACGCTACTGGTCAGTAACGCCGGTTGGGTAACCTCGGTATGCGACAAGCTGCCGTCGGCATCGTCTTTGCAAACAGCCCACAGATCGTAACCGAGTGCGTCACTAGCTTCGGTAAACGTATCGGAAACTGCCTCGAAGGCGTCGTAGGCATCGGCGAGCATGCCCTTGCTTTGGGAGCCCTGCCCCGGAAACACAAATGCGGTTGTCATGATTACCTCGCGGAAACGTCCGGCGCGCATGATCGCATGTCAGCGGTTCGTGTGCACCCGCGCCGCAGCGGCGAATAGCGCGAACACGGCGCATCCTGCCAGGGCACCGTACAGATGCGCATTGACGACCACCGGAATGCCGATCAGCGCTTCCGTGCCGGCCGTCGCACCCGTCCATTGCTCCCAACACAATTTGAGTGCCAGACCTGCAAGTAAAACGGCCGATTCATAGCGGCGCGAACGCAGCAATCTAAGCGCACCAAATGCAACGACGCCGTGCAAGACCCCGGACGCGCCAGCGTAGTAGCTCAGTTGTTGATCAAACTGCAACAGCGCAAGGCCAACAGCCAGACTGATCATGAGCCAGGCGAGTATCCAGCCGATGGTATTCGTCGCGGTACCAACCAACGCAAAAATGAGCACCGTAGCGGCTATGTTCATGACACCATGCATCACATTCAAGTGCACCAAATGCGCGCTGATCAGGCGCCACCATTGACCGCCGTCCAACGCCGCGCGATCCCATAACCAGCCCACTACCGCGTCGTCACCAGCCAGCCATTGCCATGCACACAACGCACTCAATATCCCCGTCAACGCCAATGGCGCCAATGCGCCTTTACGCCGCGCCCATGGCGATGCTTTGCTCGCTAAGCGTGTGCTCATCACATTTTTGCCTCTGGTATCATTGCCGGCAGAACTTGTTGCTCGCTAGAGCGTCATACCCTGCAGGGACGGCGCCACGGCGATGAACATAACGTGGGCTGCGTGTGCTGCCGCGCCATGATCGCAACATTACATCCAAACATACGGAGATTTTGTCCATGTCTATTCCACACCAGCCAGCACGTCGCGTTACGCGCCTTGCAGCCCAACGCGGTTTCACCATCATAGAGATCATGGTCGTTGTGGTCATCATTGGGATTTTGGCCGCAGCGGTTGGGCCGCAGCTGATCAGTCGAGTCGGAGAGGCGAGACGCACAGCAGCAGAACGAGACATTGGCAATATTGAAACCGCCCTGAAAGTCTACCGTTTGGATAATTTTGCGTACCCATCGAGCGAGCAAGGTCTGGCTGCGTTAACAGAGCGGCCCAACGATCCGAATCTCACCAACTGGGATCCAGAGGGCTACCTGGAGAAACCTGCAATCGATCCATGGGGGAATCCGTATGAGTACCTCAATCCCGGACAACGCGGCGCTATTGACATCTACAGCCTCGGCGCAGATGGGCGTCCGGGCGGCGAAGGCGAGAATGCAGACATTGGCAACTGGGAGTAGCAGCCGGATTTAGGCCGAACATGATGCACCTTCGTCGCACCCAATATGGCATGACGCTTGTGGAACTGCTCGTGATGATGGTCATCGTCGCGATAAGCGTTGGCATGATATTGCCGCAGATCAGTTGGATTCGCCAAGATCCGCCACTGCGTGAAGAAATGCGTGAGTTCGCGTCGCTTTTGGAGCTCACGCGCGACGAAGCGGCGCTACAAGGCCGCAATTTCGGCTTGCGCTTCTACCCTGACCATTTTGTCCTTTACGAACTCGACCCTGACAACGGCGCCTGGTTTTTGGTTCAGGAAGACGAATTGCTGACCGGCGCAGAATTTCGTCAAGACACTTTGCCAACGCTGTTCGTCGAAGATCGGGAAATTATTCTTGAGCCGCCCGAAGATGACGACAATGATAACCAGCCGGTTGCCGATGCGTTCGGTCAGTTAGTGGAATACGCTCAGGATGTGCCGCAGATAGCTATCCTCTCCAGCGGAGAAGTCACACCGTTCACGCTCGAACTCAATTTGATTAATGGTGCCGAATCGCTGCAACTGAATGCGGATGTGTTTGGTGATCTCGACATCGTCGACCTCAAGGCGCGTCGATAACAATGAGTAAGCAATCAGGATTCACTCTTATTGAAGTCATGGTGGCGTTAGTGATTGTCGCCGTTGGTCTCTCGACCATTTCGGTTTCTCTTAGCCAGCATGCAAGTAATTCGAGAAAACTACGCGACATGACATTGGCATCGTTTATCGCTGGCAACACGCTGACGACGCTGAGACTACAACCTGAATTTCCTGATATCGGACGATCAACGGACGAGCTGGAGTTCGCCAACAGAGAATGGCTAGTAACAACTTTCGTGCAGGAAAGCGGCATTGAGGGGCTGCGTCGAGCTGATGTCTCTATTGCCGAGGCTGTGAACCCGGATCGCAACATTCGCACGGTGACGGGCTTCGTGTCTTCTGTTCGCTCGCTACCGCGAAGCCAACTGCCAAGCTTTAGTGGCTTAGGTAATTCGTGCGCGACACCATGCAATTAATGGCCCGAACACATCGCAGCGATGCTCGCGGGTTTACGCTGGTGGAGCTACTCGTTTCGTTATTGATTTTCACGGTCATCGCGACGATGACGCACTTCGCATTCGACGCCACTGATCGCGGCGTACGTAGCATCGAGCGTCAGCTTGATGACTTGCTAGCGATGCAACGCATGATGCAGACGATCACCAATGATCTGGCACAACTGCAACCTCGGCCTGTGCGCGAACCCGTAGGTTCGTCGTTCCGACCAGCCTTACTCGCTGACTCACGAAACGATTATTTTGTCGAACTGACGCGCGGCGGATATGCCAACCCGCTCGGCGTACCGCGCGCCACCGCGCAACGCGTCGGCTATCGCTTCGAAGATGGCGACATCATTCGCGCACAGTGGCCGGTGCTTGATAATCTGCTGGCAACCGAACCTGCAGAGATTGTATTGCTTGAAGATCTTGAGGCCATTGACGTTCGGTTTCTGGACGAGACTGGCAACTGGCTCAACCAGTGGCCAGGCGGTACTGCCGGCGTCGGCGCTGCACCGCCGATTGCGATTGAGGTGACTATTGAACATCCCCAGTGGGGCCAGATCCTGCGACTGGTCGAGATCGGCGGATGAAACAGATAGCCTCCCCTGCCAGTCAACGCGGCGCGATCGCGCTGATCTTTGCGCTGCTGATGGTAACCCTCATTGCGAGTATTGCAGCGACTGTC
>JBCBZK010000035.1:0-28123 GCA_039815365.1 Pseudomonadota bacterium
CCATTGACAAAAAATTCGCCTCATTAATGGCCATGGCGTTGTCGAAACTGATCCAAAGGACATTATTGACAGCTTCTACGGCTTTTTCCTCATGGTTGGTGGCCGGCAGGATTTGGCCAACCGGCAAATGGTTGACTAAGCCCGCACATAGCGAGCGTGGCTGCAATATGTTAAAAATCTGCGGTGCGAAGCTTTAAACTGTGCACCACACCACATTTTGCCTGACCGCAAAAAGAAGACAATAACGCTTATGTTTAAAGGAGTCGCGTTCGGTGGATATTGACACGCCAGTAGGCCTTAAGGGATTAAAAATTCTCGTTATCGACGATTCGAAGACGATTCGGCGAACGGCGGAGACCCTGTTGAGCAAAGAAGGCTGCGAGGTGTACACAGCAATCGACGGGTTCGACTCCTTATCCAAGATCGCTGATCACCAGCCAGACCTGATATTTGTGGACATCATGATGCCGCGTCTTGATGGCTACCAGACCTGCCAGTTGATCAAGGCGAACAAGGCATTCCGCAGCACGCCGGTCATCATGCTGTCGAGCAAGGACGGTTTGTTTGATCGGGCGCGCGGTCGCATCGTGGGTTCAGAGCGCTACCTGACCAAACCGTTCACCAAAGATGAGCTTGTCGGTGCGATCAGTGAGCAGATCGCCAATTAGCCGTTGGAGCACGCCATGACACATATACTAATCGTCGACGATTCGCCCACGGAATTGCATGTTGTCAAAAACATGCTCGAGAAACATGGATTTCAGATTTCGACGGCTGACACCGGCGAGCAAGGGATCGTGCAGGCATTGCGCGATCAGCCCGATCTCATACTGATGGATGTTGTGATGCCAGGCATGAATGGTTTTCAGGCCACCCGCAAACTCACGCGCAATACCACCACGGCGCAAATTCCAGTGATCGTGATCACGACGAAAGATCAGGAGACCGATAAAATCTGGGCAATGCGCCAGGGTGCCAGCGACTATGTGGTCAAACCGGTTGTTGAACAATCATTGGTTGCCAAGATCAACGCCCAGCTTGATGGTGCAGGTGCTGCTGCAACATGAGTGCAACCCGACTCAAAGCACTGGCAGACCAACCCTTCGAGCTGCTGCAGGAAATGGAGCGGCGCAGCCGCGCGGCGATCGCTGGGTTTGGTGAGGGTAGTTCCGCCCGCAGCGAGTGGGTTGGTGTCGGGTTTTCTATCGGTGATGAATCGTTTGTCGCCAGTCGCGACGAAGTGAGCGAAGTGATGATGTTGCCAGATGCCATCACACGCGTACCGAGTGCCAAGCGCTGGTTAATGGGTATTGCGAATCTACGGGGTCAGTTGTTGCCGATCATTGATTTGTCATTGCTGCTCGGTGGCCCGCGAACCGAACGCGGCCGCAACGCACGCGTCATTAGCGTCAGTCACCGTGAAGTGTCCGCCGGGTTGCTTGTGCCGGACGTCAGTGGGTTTCGTCGCTTCGTTGATGGCGAGTATAGCGACCAGTCACCGGCGACCAACGCGCGCTGTGAACGGTTTTTGAGCGGTGCGTTTCGGCGCGCTGATACGCAGTGGCCGGTGTTTGCATTCGACCGTCTGCTTGAGAGCGATACATTTTTGCAAGCGGCCGAATCGGCCGGTGCACAGGATTGAGTGAGAAGTTCCATGGCTAAACATGCTGAAAAAAACACGCTGCTGAGCGTCAGCTATATCGGGTTACCGCTGCTGTTGGTGTTGACTGCTGCTGTGCTGTGGTTTGCCGGCGGCGCTACGAGCGGTGCTAGCGGCGGCCCTGCTGCCGCGTTGTCATCTCATGCAGGCAACGCAGTCGGCGGCAACAATCGTGCGTTGGATCAGCTTGTTAAAATTGTCCGTGACCGGTCTCCGGGTGGGCAAGCCGGTACCGAGGCGCGCGCCATCGTCAGCTCCGAACAGCGCTTGCGCGCATTTAACGATGCGCACGAAACACTCAGCACGACGTTAGCCGCGACGCGCGCGCAGCTCGCTGACGTGAGCTACGAGCCCGCAGTCCAAAGTGTACTCGCGGGTCTGGATGCGCTGGATACCCAGTTGCTCGCGATCCGCGGTGCGCCAGAGCAAGCTGAGGCGCTGGCGTCTTCGGCGAATCAAACCGTCACAGACATGAGTATGTTAATCGCTGCGCTCAACGGTGCACGCGACGACATCGACGTTGCGCCCTTGGCCGATACCGAGTTGTCGGCACTGCTGAGCGAACAGATGATTGTCATGCGCAGCTCAGCGGATGCGATGCTCGCCGATGCGCAGGCGCTGTCGCGCGCCGGTGCTGCTGCGAAAAAATTGCAGACCGTTGCCGCACGCTCGAATGGTCCTGACGGCGTGGTGTCACCGATCACAACACTGATTGCACCCTTTATGCCGTGGTTAGCGCTCGGTTTGTTAGGGGTTGCGCTGTTGCTAGTTGCCGTGCTGATCATCAGCCATCGCAAAGACGCCGAGCTGCGTCGTATCGCACTGGAGCAGACAGATCAGAATGAGAGAAATCAGCAAGCGATTCTTCGATTGCTTGATGAGCTTGGCAGTCTTGCTGATGGCGATTTGACCGTAGAGGCGACGGTGACGGAAGACATCACCGGTGCGATCGCCGACTCGATCAACTATGCGATCGAAGCGTTGCGTGAGCTGGTCACTACTATCGATGGCACAGCGGCGATGGTCGATTCAGCGACACGTCAGACGGAAAACACAGCGATACACATGAACCGTGCGGCACAAAAGCAGACGCAGGAAATTTCCGCCGCGACAGAATCGATTGCGGCGATTGCAGCATCGATTGAAGAAGTATCCGGAAATGCCGAACGCTCTTCGGACGTTGCGCGACATTCGGTTGACGTCGCACACAAAGGTGGTGACGCGGTGCGCCGCACCATCGAGGGAATGAATACGATTCGCGAGACGATTCAGGAAACCTCCAAGCGTATTAAACGACTGGGTGAAAGCTCGCAGGAGATTGGCAATATTGTCGAGCTCATCAACGACATTGCGGAGCAAACCAATATCCTCGCGTTGAACGCATCGATTCAGGCATCGATGGCCGGGGAAGCAGGGCGCGGTTTCGCCGTCGTCGCCGATGAGGTGCAGCGCTTGGCGGAACGCTCCACAAACGCGACGAAGCAAATCGAGGTTCTTGTGCGCACGATTCAGGCAGATACGAACGAGGCCGTGGTTTCGATGGAGCGTTCAACGACTGACGTTGTCGGTGGCGCATTGCTTGCTGAGAACGCAGGCGCGGCGCTCGACGAAATCGAGCAAGTCTCCAATCAGATCGCAAGCCTTGTGCAGAACATTTATGGCTCGGCAAGACAACAGTCGCAGGTAGCCAGTGACATTAATCGCCGTACGTCAGCACTCAAAGAAATCAGCTCGCAGACAGGCAAGGCGACCAGTGCAACGACTTCATCGATTGGAAAACTCGCGCAGCTCGCCGGTGAGCTGCGTAAGAGTGTGTCGGGTTTTCGTTTGCCGGAAGCGGCTAATGTCACGCGGATTTCCCGCGATGTAGACAAACCGAATGCCGCCGATGCGGTTGAACGTGAAGCGAGCTAATTGCGGCTACGCAGTGCTAATTAACAAGTGATAAGAATGAGATCAGTGAGGGTCGGGTGAGCGACGCAATGCAACAGGCGTACCTTGTCGTCAGCGAAGAGCTGGACAAGACCTTGAATCAAGCACGCGTCGCACTGGAAGACGCCGTTGAAGGTCGCAGCACGCGGCAGGCGATCGAGCGCTGCGGTGAATTGCTGCATGAGATTGGCGGCGTGCTCAAGGTTGTCGAGGTCTACGGCGGCGCGCTGTTGGCTGAAGAAATGGAGCACGTCTGTGTCTTCATGCTCGAGCCTGGCCGCAACAAATCAACACTCAGTGAGTGTCTGGATGCGTTGACGCGTGCCATGGTGCAACTGCCCGCGTATCTTGAACGCATGTTGGCCGGTGGGCGCGATGTTGCGCTGGTCTTGTTGCCAATGTTGAACGATTTGCGTGCCGTACGTGGACAGCCGTTGTTGTCTGAAAGCACGATTTTGCTGATTAACAGAAATCTGAGCGATGACGTTACGGTCAGCCAGCGCGGCAGCGAGCCGAGTGAGGATTTCGTCTCTTTGTCGCGTAAGGTGCGTCCGGCGTTTCAATTGGCGCTGCTGGGTTTGCTGAAGGCCGACGACAAGTCGGCGACAAAGCACCTGCAGAAGCTCCACCGTATGGCGCTGGCGTTCGGTCAGGCTGCCAACCGCGACGATGTCTACCGCTTGTGGTGGGTCGTTGGTGGTGTGCTTGAGACCCTGATTGACGGCTCACTACCGATCAGCGTTTCTGTCAAGAGACTGCTAGGACAAGCTGATCGCCGCATTAAGCGCGTTATTGACGCCGGTCTTGAGACGTTCGATAAAGAGCCGGTCACAGACCTCGTCAATAGCCTGCTGTTCTATATTGCGCGTGCAGAAAACCCAAGTGAGCGTGTGCTGGCAATTCGCGATGCTTTTGGTTTGTCAGATCCACTGCCCAGCCCGTCTGAGGTCGAAGATGTGCATGGCGCGATGGCAGGGCCGAGCGTTGCACTCATGCAAACCGTGGCGGCGGCGATCCGTGAAGATCTTGCCGCCGTCAAAGACGTCCTAGATATTCATGTGCGCACTGGTGAGCGCGATCTTGCCAAGCTGACGCCGCAAATTGACTTGCTCACGAAGATCAGCGACACGCTCGGCGTTTTGGGTCTCGGCGATCAACGGGCAAATGTGCTCGGCGAAGTCGAACGATTGCAGAATCTGATCAAAGCACACCCCGATGGCACCGATCCGAATACGCTGTTGACGATCGCATCGACGCTGCTCAGTGTTGAGTCATCACTCGAGCGACGACTGACGCAAATGGTCAAGCCGGCTGCGCCGAAAACCGAAGACGATGCGCGGGATGATCTCGGTGACGTGCGTCCTGCTGTAATGCGCGAGTGTATTGTCAACCTCGCCCGCATCAAAGATACGTTGACTCAGACGATGTCCGGCAAGGTCGATCGCGCCGCTATCGATGCGGTGCCCGTGTTAGTGAACGGCATTACCTCCGGGCTCGCGATTCTGGAGTTGGAACGCGCCAATGCTGTGTTCGCAAGGCTGGGTGCTTTCTTCAAGGTGTACCTGAACGCGGCGAACCATACGCTGGCCTCTGATCATCAGGATCGACTTGCTGATGCATTGGTCAGCATTGAATACTACATGGAGACCATCGAGGCGGGTCGCAAGCAACCCGAGTACATGCTCGATAACGCTGAGACCTGTTTGTCCGTTCTCGACGAGGTGCGCCGCAATCTTGCGATGCAAAATGCGGACACTGAGAATTACGAAAGCACTCAGATTACCCGCGGACCGGTAGACGTTGAGGCGTCCGATAACGGTGTGATTGCTGACAGCACAAAGGTGATCCAGTCTCCTGTCGTCTCAAACGATACATCGCAGATCGACCCGGAACTGCTTGAGCTGTTTATCGAGGAAGCCAAAGAGGACGTGCGCACGATCAAGCGCTTGCTACCGAAATGGCATTCAGACACGAGCGATATGGATTCGCTGATTACTGTTCGACGCTCATTCCACACATTGAAAGGCAGTGGTCGGATGGTCGGTGCCGAGCGTATCGGCGAGTACTGCTGGCATATCGAAGATTTACTAAACCGTGTGATTAACCGCACGCTGCAGCTGAATCCGTCGATGACCACTTTTGTCGCCGAAGCGGCCGATGCAGTGCCCGAGTTAATCGAGCAGTTAGAAGTGGGCATCGAGCCCAAGACGGACGTTGATCTGCTAAGCGCACGTGCCCGTGCGTTCGCTGAAGGCGATCCGAATGCCGCGATGCTGACGCGTGAATCGACCATTCAAAGCCGACCCGCTTTGGAAATGGATCCGACGCTCTACGAGGTGTTTGCCAAAGAAGCGAATGGCTATCTCGCGACGATCGGCGCTTTCGTGTCGTCGGTGACGGGTTACCCTGCGGACGTCACCGAGGAGTTGCATCGTGCCTGTCACACGCTCCATGGCAGCATTAATGCAGCGGGACTCGATCGTGCAGCGCCGCTGAGTGGTGCATTGAATCAGTTAGCGAGACGCGTTTTCGATGGCAAGGGCGGGCTTGACCATGATGCTGTGAGGTTGGTTGCTGAGGCTGCCAAGACGGTAGACAGTATCGTTCACGCAATTAATGAGCCGAACGCCACACCGTTGCCGGTTGAGCCGTTAGTCAGTCAGTTAGAAGCCAAGACGGCTTCGCTCGCGCACGAGCAAAGCACCTTGCTCAGTGTCGAGGATGGCGTCGAAGCTATTGCCTACGAGCCGACGGAAGTGTTGCAAGCGCCGCACATCGATGGCGTTCCGGCGTCACAGATTGATGGTACTCAGGTGTTTGCCGAATTCGAGTTGTCTACTGACGACGACTACGATCCGGAAATCGCCGAGATCTTTACCGAAGAAGCCGCGGAGATTCTCGAAAGCGCTGATGCGGCGCTCACCCAATGGCAAGGTTCGCGCGACCAGGAGTCGCTGAGTGAACTCAAACGGTTCCTGCATACGCTGAAAGGCAGCGCCAACATGGCGGGCATTAAGGCGTTTGGCAAACTCAGCCATGAGCTAGAAGCGTTATTGATCGCGTTGGATGATCAGCGCGTCGATGCGGATGGCGTGATAGATGCATTGCTTCGGCAAAGTTTCGATACGCTGCATCAAATGCGCGAGATCGTCGTGCAAGGTCACCAACCCAGTGCGATGTCCGAACTGGAA
This sequence comes from Pseudomonadota bacterium, assembly GCA_039815365.1. Taxonomy (GTDB): domain Bacteria; phylum Pseudomonadota; class Gammaproteobacteria; order Steroidobacterales; family Woeseiaceae; genus CALBPI01. Next base: position 6,784 of record JBCBZK010000035.1, read on the forward strand.
GGCACGGTGCGCCTGGCAGCGCTGGGCGAAATGCCTGTTGAGGCGGCGGCGCCTGCCGAGCCTGAACCAGTGCGCGGGTTTAGCGATGATGAGATGATCCACATTCCTGATACCACCACGACCGATGATATCGTCGTTGACGAAGTGGTGGAGACGGGCGTTATCGACAGTGGTGCGATCGATCTTGACGCGGTGTTTGGTGCGGCTGGCGTTGACGATGAAGACTTGCCCGAAGATACGGCGATCATCGATGCCGGGTCACGAGCACCATCGGCACCATTCGCGATGGACGAGTCAGACTCGCAGAATACCGATACGTTGTTTGGGCCGCACACTGAAACACAGGAAATCTCACGCGGGGAGACACCGCTCGACCTTGACCTTGCCGGTTTTGAGAATCTGGATGACACAGCGATTGGCACCGGACCGGATCTGACCGATCTGTCATTTGATCTGACAGACGATGTTGCTGATGACCCAACTGATGCTAAAAGCACAGACACTTCTGGCGTTGACCCGATGCTGTCGGGCAGCGACGAAACACAAGTACTGATCGACGATCCCTCCAGCGACAATGTCATACCGTTTTCTCAGGATGGCAAATCAGAGGACGCCGCAAACTCAGGTTTCGACGACGATGCGATTGATGTCAGTGATACGCTGATCGAAAAATCGAACATGCTTGAGCGTCTTATCGAGGACGCCGCAAATCGTTTCGCTGAACGCGCTGAAGATGATACACACGCCGCTACGATTGCCACCGATGATGTCACGGATATCAGCAAGGTAGCCGATGATGCGGAATACGAGCAGCTCGACGATGCTGCCGACGCATTGACGGAGGCGGCTTCGCAAGATGTGGCCGAGGTGACAGGCGCGGCCGTAGTCCCGGACGAAGAAGACGCAGAAACGTCACCGGCGAACGTTGCGAAACTCGTCACCGGTGGCGCATTGCCGGCGCGCGATACCGCTCGCGAGAAAGTCGAATACGCACGCGTGGATTCGCGCTTGCTGGAAGATATGCTCAACGCGGCTGGCGAAATCAGTATCTATCACGGCCGGTTGAGTCAACAGGTCAGTACCATTGATTTTCATCTCGCAGAGCTTGCGCAGACTGTGACGCGGCTGCGTGAGCAATTGCGTCATATGGATATGGAAACTGAAGCGCAGATTTTGACGCGCCACGAAGACGACCAAGCCAACGCGGACTTTGATCCGTTGGAGCTCGACCGCTATTCAACGATCCAACAGTTGTCGCGCGCGTTAGCCGAGACGTCTAACGATGTCGACAGTCTGAAAGGCCTTTTGCAGTCAGTGACGTCCGAAGCAGATACGTTGCTGACGCAGCAATCGCGCGTGACGACAGAGTTACAGAACGGTCTCATGCGCACACGCATGGTGCCTTTCGACCGACATGTGGCAAGGCTGGAACGCATCGTCCGCCAAGCGGCCTCAGAGACAGGCAAGCAAGTCACGCTTGCCGTTGAGGGTGCGTCCGGTGAGCTTGACCGACAAGTGCTGGAAAAAATGCTGCCGCCGTTGGAGCACATGATGCGCAACGCAGTTGTGCACGGCATCGAGATGCCATCGGCGAGACAGGCTGCGGGTAAGACACCTGGCGGGCAAATCACCATTCGTTTGCATCGCGAAGGCGCCGAGATGGTGATCGATGTTGCCGATGATGGTCGCGGCTTGGATGCCGATGCGATTCGCCGCAAGGGCATTGAACGCAACCTGATTGCCGTCGACGAAGTCATCAGTGATGAGGCGGTCGTTGAGCTGATTCTCGAGCCCGGTTTTTCCACTGCTGAGCAACTGACGCAAGCTGCTGGCCGCGGCGTCGGCATGGACGTTGTTGACAGCGAAGTGAAGCGATTGGGTGGCTCGTTGAATATCGGCTCATTGCCAGGGCAAGGTACGAACTTCAACATCCGTCTGCCGTTTACGCTTGCTATCACACAGGCTTTGGTTGTGCGCAGCGGTGACGAGGTATTTGCGCTGCCGTTGCCTACCGTCGAAGGTGTGACGCGACTCAATCGCAAACAGATTGATCGCGTACTCGCCGGTGAAGATGCTGTTTTTGAGTATGGTGAGCACAGTTACCGGATGCGCCATTTAGGGCCCTTGGTTGATGGTGCTAACGGACGCTTGCCGGACGATGAGAATGCCGCTGTGTCCGTGATCCTGATTCGTGCCGGCCAGCATTCGACCGCATTGCTTGTCGATGAAATGCTAGCCAGTCGAGAAATTGTTGTGAAATCCGTCGGGCCGCAGATTTCAGCCATTACTGGCGTTTCCGGCGCGACCATTCTCGGCGATGGCCGTGTCGTTCTGATTCTGGATATGCCATCGCTTGTGCGCCAACAACAACCGTTGACGAGCAATCGCGAGCGCGTAGAGGATGTCGCTAAAGAGCCGTTAGTCATGGTGGTTGATGACTCCATTACGGTTCGTCGGGTCACGGAGCGGTTCTTGCTGCGCAACGATTTTCGTGTGCTGACAGCGCGTGACGGACTGGATGCTGTGAGTTTGATTCAGGAACAGCAGCCGGACATTATTCTGCTCGATATCGAAATGCCACGTATGGACGGCTTTGAGTTTGCGACCCATGTTCGTAACGATACGCGTTTTTCGCATACGCCTATCATCATGATTACGTCGCGTAGCGGCGAGAAGCACAAAGCGCGTGCGATAGAGATTGGCGTCAATGATTATCTTGGGAAACCGTACCAGGACCATCAGTTGCTCCAAGCGATCCGGCATCAGCTCGATGCGTTGGAAAAGCGCCGCCGATTTGAAGGAGCGCCGTTGTGAGTGCTGCGAGCGAAGAGCTATACAGCTTGTTAGTGCCGTTGAACGAGGATCGGCTGATTGTCCCGCGCGCCTGCGTCGCGGAGGTGGTGCGCTTGTCGCAACCCACGCATGTCGCCGGTGCGCCCGACTGGATGGTTGGACATCTCGATTGGAGTGGTCGCAACGTTCCAGCCCTGTCGTTTGAGGCAATGTTGGGTCGCGCGATGCCCGAGAACACATCGCGAACGCGGGTTGTGATCTTCCATGCAACCAGCGGCCAGGTTCGAGGCGGTTTCTACGGTATTCTGACGCAGGGCTTCCCGCAGCTCGTGCGTGTGAATCGCGATGTGTTAGAAGTCGATCACAGCGTGCAGTACAACGATGATGATCCGGTGGTGACGCGCGTTCGTATGATCAATGAATACCCGCTGATTCCTGATCTTGATGTCATTGAGCAACGTTTGGCTGACGTGTTACCCGCGCTAGCCGTCTAACGCCAGTCACCAATAGCGCATTGTATTGCTGCCACGAGCGCTATTGCTGCAGTTTCCGTGCGCAACACGCGCGGACCTGCGCTGATGGGACGAAAGCCTGCGCTACACGCAGCCTGCATTTCCTCATCTGAAAAACCGCCTTCCGGTCCAACGATTAAGTTGACCGCCGATTCGGACAATGGGTTCTGTAGCACTGTGGACAGGCTGTTTGCAGCTTCTGGATCCGCGATCAAACGCAGGTGATCGACGGGCGTTTCGACAAGCAGTGCGTCGAGCGATGTCGGCGGCGCGATACGCATCAACGCTGAGCGGCCGCACTGTTGGGTCGCTGCCACGATAATTGCGTGCCAATGTTGCATCCGTTTTTCAATGCGCTTCGCATCGAGCTGCATGACGCTGCGCGAAACGATGATGGGTTGGAAGCTCGCTACCCCAAGTTCGACTGCTTTTTGAATCGCGAGATCCATTTTCTCGTTGCGCGATAGCGCTAACGCCAAGCTCAGCGCGACATCAGGCTCGCGCAAACCGGCAACCGGTGACGCTACCTCCAGCGTGACGGTGCGCTTGGTCAGCGTCCGTATCACTGCCGGGAATTGCCTGCCATCGCCGTTGAACAGATACACGGTATCGCCGCTGCGACTGCGCATCACACGCCCTAGATAATGCGCTTCGTTGCTGTCAAGAACGAGCGTTTGACCTTCGACCAGGGATGTTTCGACGTACAGACGTTTGGCGGACATAAGCGATAGTGTTGACAGCAATACAACGAAGTCACCACCATAGGCGGATGCAGAATGTCGCGCAAACTTTGCCTTTCAGTGTTGATGCAAAGACCGGATTGGTCGCTCCTGCCACACAATGCCTGTCACCGAATCAGGATGCGCGTCCCGACAATGTCACGCTTGACTTGATCGTCATCCATGGCATTTCTCTGCCACCCGGTTCTTTTGGCGAAACCCATATTCACGCGTTGTTCTGCAACCAGCTGGACGCAGAGGCGCATCCGTACTTCGCAACGATCTGTGATCTCAAAGTATCGGCGCACGTTCTGGTGCAGCGCGATGGTGCGGTGACGCAGTTTGTGCCTTTCGGGCGGCGTGCCTGGCATGCGGGCGTGTCGATGTATCAAGGGCGCGAACGGTGCAATGATTTTTCGGTCGGCATTGAGCTCGAGGGTAGTGACGACACGCCGTATACTGAAGTGCAATACACCGTCGCGGCAGCGTTGATTGACAGTTTGCGCACGGCTTACCCGACGCTGGCAGGCAGTGCCGTGGTAGGCCATAGTGACATCGCGCCAGGGCGCAAGACTGACCCAGGCGCGAGTTTCGATTGGCCGCGTTTGCGCGCATTGATGGCGAGTGAGCGCCACATTGAGGATCGACCATGAAAATCGTTGCATTGTTTGTTGCGTTGATTCTCGAGAGGCTGTTCACACAGTTGTTTCGCTGGCGCGAGTTGCGTTGGCTGGACCCGTTGTTCGATATGGGTCTCAAATACAGTAAGCGTACGTCCGCTTTATCTCCCTATCTGTGGGTCGTCGTCGTTCTACTTGTCAGCATCGCTCCGGTCGTTTTCGCGCGTGTCGCGTTGAGTGAGGCGTTGTTAGGTTTGCCTTACTTTGCTTTGTCAGTTGTCGTGTTGTTTCTCAGTCTGGGTCCGCAGGACATCGGCGAGGACGTGGACCAGTGGTGTGTGGCAATGCGCAGCGGCGACGAGGAAACCGAGCGCGTCTACAGCAAGGCGCTGCTCGAGCGAGAGTTTGATAGCAGCGCAGAAACCAGACAGCTCGTGCCATGTGCCGTGTTCGTGCAGGCGAACAATCGAATGTTTGCCGTGATTTTCTGGTTCATTGTGCTTGGGCCTGTTGGCGCTTGGTTGTTTCGTGTTGCTGATCTGGTTCGCCGCCGAGCCTTGTTTCAGGCGCAAAGAAGCGACCCGCACGCTACGGTTGCGACGGATTGCGAGCAACGCGCGGATGACGTACATGCATGGCTTGCGTTCGTGCCAGCACGCCTGTCCGCGTTGGGGTTTGTATTGGCCGGCAATTACGATGCAGGGATCAATGCGTGGCGTCGCGATGACGATGCTGTCGGTAGCCTGAGTCAGCGCAACGATCAATTGCTCCGTCGCGTCGGCGACGCTGCGATGCAATTGCATCGTGACGACGGTGAGGATGACATCAGCTGGCATTCCCGCGCGGCGAAAGCGGCGAAGAACCTCACGTTGCGGACGTTGATGTTCTGGTTGGTCGGCGTCGCCGTACTGACGCTAGTGGGAGGGGCAATTTGAAGCGAGCGCTGCTGATTGCGTTGCTCGCTATGACTAGCGCATGCGGCCGTCCGGATGCTCGGTCGGTGGCAGCGCCTCCGGGCGATGCGCCACGTGTCGTGACACTTGCGCCGCATCTTGCGGAACTCGTCGCATCGGCAGGCGCGCTGGATGTGCTGGTCGGCGTTAGTGCTTACAGTGACTATCCCCACGCGGTCACAGCGATTCCCGTTGTCAGCGATGGTTTTCGCATTGATGCTGAGGCGCTGCTCAACGTGCGCCCGACGCTCGTGTTGGCTTGGGGTGGTGGCGGTCAGGCATCGTCGCGCGCGCTGTTGGAAGCGTTAGGTGTACCGGTGCTGGAAGTCCCAGGGCGAACGCTTGCCGATATCCCTCAGGCGTTGCGAATGATCGGCGCGGCGCTGGATGTTGCGGATGCGGCCGAGACGGCTGCGCAGCGTTTTGAGGCCGACATTGACGCACTCGGTTTTTCCGGCGAGGTACTCGACGTCTTTTACGAAATTAACAGCCAACCGTTGTACACCGTCGGCGGCGGGCATTTCATTAGCGAATTGATTGAATTGTGTGGTGGTGCCAACATCTTTGCTGAACTCACCACGGCTGCACCGGCAGTCAGCCTCGAAGCGGTGGTGCTGCGTGATCCTCAGGTGATTCTAACAACGTCCAACGCAGACGCGCCTGAGCAGACAATCTGGCAGCGCTGGCCACAACTGCGAGCCGTACAGGGCAACAACGTGTTGTCGATCCCGGGCGATTTAGTGGCGCGGCCTTCCGTGCGCCTTGCGAAGGGTGGCGTTGCCGTTTGCGATGCACTTGCAGACGCTCGAATGCGAGCGGCGCTCGATCAACTCTGATCTTCGCCGCGTATCCGCTTCGATTGCCACAACACTTCAGCGCCACCGTCCGAGCGCGCCAGAATTCTTGCGATCACAAATAGTAAATCCGACAGCCGGTTCAAGTAGCGCAGCCCTGCCGGATTAATCTCTTCGTCACGTGACAGGGTGTGCACGCGTCGCTCTGCACGTCTGCAGATGGTGCGCGCCAGATGACAGTTGGCAGCAGCGGCGTTGCCGCCCGGCAAGATGAACTCTTTGAGCGCCGGTAGTTGATCGTTCAGACTGTCGAGCGTGCTCTCAAGCCGGGTCACGTAACTGTCGTCGACCATCTGATGGCCAGGTATGCACAGCTCACCGCCAAGGTCGAACAGATCGTGTTGTACGTCGGTGAGGCAACGACAGATCGTCTCGTTGTCAATCCTATGGGCGAGTACAACACCGATCGCACTGTTGACCTCGTCCACCGTGCCGTAGGCTTCAACGCGTGCATCGTCTTTGGCAACACGCGAACCGTCGCCAAGACCGGTCTCGCCACTGTCACCGGTGCAGGTATAGATTTTGCTGAGTCTGTTGCCCATTAGCGATGCCGCTCCACTACCATTGATACTGCAGTTGGATGGCGCTTTCACGCCCTTGAGTGCGGAACGATGCAGCTGTTTCGTATTCCGTGTCTGTCAGGTTATCGACCCGCAGCGACAATTGCCATTGCGGGTGCACTTCAAACGCCGCAGTGACGCTCGCGATCATGTAGCCCGCAAGTGGCACAGGGCCGAAGTCTTCGCGATCACCATCAGAGCGTATCGCAAGCGCGACGTTATGCGCGCCAAACTCACGACTGACCGTGAGACTGGCGGAGGTCTCGGCACGGCGCAGCAAGCGCGCGCCTGTATCGGCGTTGTCGGCGCTTTGCTGATTGATGATCAGATTGGCGCGCCATGGGCCTTGTTGCCAATCTGCGGCGAGTGACACACCCTGAATTTCAGCGCGACCAATATTGCGTAGCGTGAAGTCAGCGAAATCAAATTCAATCAAATCGTCGATGTCGTTGTTGAACACTTCCAGCGTGAATTGCCAAGCTTGCGCAGGTTTATAGATGGCGCGTGCCTGCCACTGATTCGAGACTTCCGGGTCGAGTTCCGGGTTGCCGCCGAAGCCGAAGCGATCGTTGCCATCAGGTGCGCGAAACGCGCGACCGAGGTTTGCCTGTAACGACAACGTGTCCGTAATCGCGGTACCGATTTCGGCATTCCATGTAAAGAAACTGCCATAGGCGTCATGGTCGCTGATGCGCACCGCCAGCAACGCGTTGGCATCGCCGATAGCAAACTCATCTTGCATGTACAGCGCATTAATATCGGTGTCTTCGTCAAAGCCGCTACCAAAGCTGATCGCATCGGCGTTCTCTTGCGTAACGAACACACCGCCGACCAACGTATGGCCGGCGACGCCGCCGTAGGTGTTTTGCCAATCCAGTGTGGTGCGGGTAGACGTGATGAAGTCCGGGCTCTGATTTTGGTCGATATCGTCGCGCATGACGCTGATCAACACCCGCGAATCCCAATCTGCCGTGATGCTTTGCAGCCACTCCAAAGCGCTCACGCTGTTTTCGTAATCCTGATCGACAGGGTTGCCAAAAAAATCGGCGTATTCTGTGGTGCCGCCCGCTTGCCAGTGGCTGAGCTGAATTTCACCGTTAGCCAACGATCTCGCGGCGCTGACGTTTGCGGACAAGTTGTCGTAACCACGGTCAACATCACTGAAGCTGCGAGTCGGGATACCCCCGGTGCGCTGCGAATCGATAGCGCCACTCAAACGCCAGGTGCCGACATCAGCGCGGGCGCTCGCATGGATACGCTGTAGATTGTTCGTGCCGGCGCGAACCGACACCACGCCGCCCGTATCGTTGCTGTTAGCGCGAGTCACAATGTTGATGACCGCGCCAATCGCATCGCTGCCATACAGCGATGAGCGAGGGCCAGTGACGATTTCGATGCGCTCAATCAATGCCGGCGCAACATTTTGTACAGCGGCGCCGCCGGTCGTCGCGGGATTCATACGAACGCCATCGATCAATACCAGCGTGTGGTTGCTCTCTGTGCCGCGCGTGAACAACGAGGTTTGTTGCCCGGGTCCGCCGGTCCGAGCCACATCTATGCCCGCAACAAAGCGCAGGATTTCGGCGACGTCATTTGCCTGAACGCGCTCAATATCGTCGCGTGTAATGACTCGGACGGATGCCAGCGTGTCCTCGAGGCGCGTTTGTGTGCGCGTTGCGGCATTGATGGTTAAACCATCGAGCACGGCGGCGTCGTCCGCATGCGCTTGTGTGAAAATAACGCTAGAAAGGCAGGCAGCGATTATCGCTGCGATCGTGGTTCTCATTGCAGTCCCCGAAAAGGATACTCACCCGTATCCGCTTAAAAAAGCCGGTGATGCGAACAGCAATGACAGTGAGCGCGTGAGCGCCATGCACTGGCACGATGCCCGCCGCATCGTCGACACAATGCTTCTGGCCGGTCTCCGGACTGACGAGTGAGCAGTGATGCTCTGCGATGGACGCCTTCCCCCGAAGCTGTGCGGAGTGGCTGGCCACAATGGATGCGGCCGTGTCATCGCTTTTGCTCGATTACCGTTGCGGGGGCAGTGCCGGAATCATGCAGTGCATTCACCGGCTTCCCGTTCATCCCACTGCGAAGCAGGATTCACCAAAAGCACGGCGACTGTAGAGGTCGTGTGTCAGTGTTGTCAAGCTACTTTGGGTTGCCGACACGGCTTACGACATCAGTGTTAATCTGTGGCCTTGCCACTTATCGGAGTTGTAACGAATGGCAGAGCACAGTGAGTTTTTGACCGCGGCGTTGGCGGCTGCAGAGGCTGCCGCGCAAGTGATTCGTTCCGGTTACCGCGGCAATATCGAGGTGCGCACCAAGGCGGACCATACACCTGTGACCGATATCGATGTCGCGGCAGAACGCGCTATTGCCGGCGTGTTGCGCGCGCATTTTCCGCAGCATGGTTTTTTCGGTGAGGAAACCGGTCGCAGTGACAATGCGGACAGTGAGTTTCTCTGGCTGGTCGATCCGATCGACGGCACGAAAGCGTTCGTGCGTCAGTATCCGTTTTTTTCTACACAGATCGCGTTGATGCGCGAGGGTGAGATCGTATTAGGTGTGTCGAGCGCGCCTTTGTACGACGAAGTCGCGTGGGCCGAGCAAGACAGTGGCGCGTTTTTGAACGGTGCGCCGATATCCGTCAGCAATATTGATGTCCTAGAAGACGCTGCGGTTTCGCTAGGCAATGTCCACACGCTAGCGGGAAACGGCCCATCGTGGGATGCGCTCGGGCGAATCGTCGCGCGTTGCGGTCGCATTCGCGGTTACGGTGATTTCTTGCACTACCATCTGATGGCAGCCGGCAAACTTGAGCTCGTGATTGAGTCCGACGTCAATATCCTCGATATCGCCGCGCTATCGGTCATCGTGACTGAGGCAGGCGGCAGCTTCACGGATCTCGATGGTGGACGGATTGGGCTCGATACGCGCAGCGTGCTCGCTGGTAATTCAGCGATCTATGAGCGCGCAATGGGCATGTTGCACCCAGCATCAGGCACTTAGATCCGGTACGAGCCAGGCGCCTTCCGGCGTGTCAATGCGTCGCATACGGATCTTGAACAGTGCGCTGATGCGCTCAGCGGTCAGCACGTCATCCGATGTGCCGAAGTGCCAACCACCTTGGCCATCGAGCAGTAGCGCGTGGGTTGCGTAGCGACGGGCGATGTTCACGTCATGCAGACTGCTGACCAGCGTTTTCCCGGCGTTGCGTTCGGCGTCGAACAAGCGCAATAGCGATTGCGCGTGCGCAGGATCCTGGTGACTGACCGGTTCATCCAACAGCAACAGCGGCGTGTCTTGCATCAGCGCCTGAGCAATCGCAACGCGCTGGCGCTCGCCGCCCGATAGCGTGCGCGTCAAAGCGTTGTGCGTCGCTCCCAGATCAACGTCTGAAAGTAGCTGGCGAGCGCGATCTACATCGCTGATCGCTGCGTGCTTGCGCGGTTCGCGATGCGCGTAGCGACCTAACAGGACGTTGTCCATAACGCGATTATCGAACGCGTCATTCTGATGTTGTGTCACTAAGGTCATGTGCCGGGCGCGTTGGGTGCTCGACATGTTATCGGTCGCGCTGCCCGATATGCGCACTGCGTTGTTGGTAGCGCCGTGCAATCGACACAACGTCTCCAGTGTTCGCGTCTTGCCGCTCCCATTGCTGCCCAGGATTGCGAGCCAGCTGCCGACGGGCAAGGCCATAGAGAGTGCATCAACCAACAATCTGCCTGGCACTCGCACGGTAAGCGCCGTGACGTCGAGTGCGTTGGCTGTGTCAGTGATGGCGTCGCTGTTCATCGTGCGAGGATAACAGCGAGGCAAAAAAGACAGGCAAAAATAAACCCCGACCTAGGCCGGGGTTTTTCGAGCTTTCTTATTATTGTTGGTTGCAGTATCCGCTTTGTCGCTGTGCATCATTGCATCAGCTGTTGTTGTCCGCGCTTTTATTGTTATTCACACAGGTAAACGGATGTGACACATCAACCCCCCTGATTACAACGCCGTGCGGAACTGCTGTTGCTTGGGCACAGTAACTAAAGCAACGACTGTGCCAATTTCCGGTAAAGTTATAAAAAACAGCAGATTACACGTTGAAACGACTTTGACGTTCGAGGCTGTGTAATCAAACTGTAAAGTTATTCGACGATTGCCTGACCAGTTTCCAACAGTCTTGCGACACTTGCGAAGCGCCCACCGTGAACCACGGCAATAGTGCCCAACAGGTCCTGTGTTTGCCGCAATGGATCGCCGGTAACCACTACAAGGTCGGCTCTTTTTCCTGGCGCGATCACCCCGATGTCATCGCGCCCGATCGCTGCTGCTGCGCGGCTCGTTGCCATTGCGAGCACGTCTGTTGGCGCGATCCCGCTGGCGTGCATTGTCATGAGCTCTGCATGCAGGGACAGGGGCGCCGCAACCGGTGAATTGCCACTTGCGACGACCAGCCATGGCGCAAGTGCCGTCAATTGCTGCAACGCACGGGTGGATACGTCGCCTGACCCGGCGATCCCGCGAAACAGGCGGGAGGCCTGTAGCTGGCTGCGCACCTGCGGCGGCACGCCTGCGAGTGTTGCCGCGATTTCACTCGGTATCGTTATCGTTGCGCGTCCGAGCAGCATCGCGTGCGCGGGCGTCAGCGATCCCGGTTGTTGGGGCAGAACACCGGACAACGTAATCCAGTCGACCCCCGCTAACGCATCGGGCAACAGTTGGTCGGTCACAATCAAACGTTGCTCATCCGCGGCGTCGATAGCTTTTAGCCGGTCTCGGTTATCGGCGAGTTGTGTCAGGTCTTCAACGTGTGCCGCGCGAGCGGCGACTTCGAGTGTGATGCCCGCGGCAAGACGCAGCGCTTCCGGTGTTGTCGTCGTACGACGCACATCGATGAGCCCGGGAATAACGGTCGCATTGCCGAGGTCGAACGCGTTGATCGCACTACCTGATTGGCGCGGGCGCACGGCGACGATACGATCGTTTCCGATAAGCAGCTCATGCTGGCGCAGATAGCTTCGTCCGTCGGCTGCTAGGATGCGGTCGGCTCGCAATACCCATTCGCCTTGCGCTGCGACCGTGGCCTCGGATTCGGGCCCGCGCGCTATGGCCGATTGCCGTTCGCGCGCAGAAAGCCATAGGGTCATTGGTATTGGCTGAACGACATCCGTGGCGAGCTTGCGCAGCACAATTCGCCCATTGTCGACGGCGTAGTAATGGTCACGGTCGCGCCAGGCGATGTTGCTCGCCGATAACGTGCGTCCGCCGTGCAGCGGCTTTGTCAGCATTTCGCGGATTGGCAGCAACAGGTTGAGCGTTTGTTGACCTGCGTGCGAGTCGAAGTACGTCACGCTTATGCCGTCGCGCCGAAACTGTGGCCCGCGAACAGCGCGCGATGTGGATACCAGCGTACGCGCCCGCGTGGTATTGGGGGTGTAATTGCGCGTGCGGATTTCGTACTGACCATTGTTCTCGTAGGCGTACAGCAGTTGGTCCGCACGCGCGTTGATCGCCGCGTCGAACGCATTGCCACGGGTGCGCGTCAGTGCTATCGAATTGCCGGTGACGAGTCCCAATTGCCAGATATCTTTCGTGCCACCGCGATCTGACGTGAACACAATGTGATTGCCGTCAGGGTGCCAGAGTGGCGCGGTATCGCGCCACGCGCCATCGGTCAGCTGTGTAACTGCGCCGGATTGAAGATCAATCAGCCACAAGTGCCGCGCGTTTCGTTCCCATCCGCCCGTCGCGATCAGCTGTGTGCCGGATGGAGAGAAGCGCGGCGCGCTCAGCGTCAGTCCGATTGGTGTGACGGGCTGCGCTGTGCCGCCATGACCTGGCATCAACCAGATGCGTTGCATTGCCGCGAGGGTCAGCCTCGCGTGCCGCCGGTCATAGTCCAGATGCAGATCATGGCTTTGCTGAACCATGATTTCGGCTGCTAGTGCTGGTGTGGCTGTGCAGCATGTCGCAAGTGCTACCAGCAGCGCGCGAATTGCGAGGTTAGTCAGCGCGTTCGACCAAAACATGCTCGACTGCATCACCGTAAGTCTCAAACGCGATTTGCATCGGTTGGCAGCATACCGAACAGTCCTCAATATAGCTTTGGCTTCCAGCCGAGGTGTCGATAAACAGATCGATCATCTCGCCGCAGAACGGACAAGAGGTCGCGACCTCGCTGAGCATGCCGCTCACGGCTGGAGGCGCTCCCCGGCCCAAGTTTCCTGCACAAACTTATCCGCGACTTTGGTGAGCGTGCGCTCAAAGCGGGCGCGATCATGAACCCGTCCTGCGCCCTCTACCCATAGCTCACACGCAGTTGCCGTGACGCGATAGCCACCCCAATGTGGTGGCCGTGGGATCGCCTCGGACGGGTCGGCAAAGCGCGCGTTGCGCTCGTCGAATTGCTGTAGCAAGGCGGCGCGGCTGTCTACAGGTGCGCTTTGGTCACTCGACCAGGCGCCCATCTGGCTCAGGCGCGGCCGGCTGGCAAAGTACGCATCGTTCTGAGCATCACTCAATGCTGTCGCCCGCCCTTCGATGCGCACTTGTCGACCGAGGTGGTCCCAGTGAAACACCAATGCAACGCGATCGCGACTGTCGATCGCACGCGCCTTACGGGACGTGTAATTGGTATAAAAATCGATGCTGCCCGCCGTTGTGTCCAGTGCCTTGCACAAGACGATGCGCGCGCTGATCGTGCCATGCGTGTCGCAGGTTGCCAGCGTCATCGCATTGCTGTTGGGTTGCTGCGCCGCCGCGCGTGCTTCGGCTAACCACTCAGCGACGATCACCATGGGATTGTCGGGCAACGTGTCCGGTAAAAAGTCAGCGGCGATGCTGTCTGTCATTGCGCTCTCCGTATGCTTGGCGATGTGCTTTCGCCTGAGTTCGATTATCGCACAGCCTGAGGTTCGTCACCGTGCATCACGACGGTGGCACCCGCGCGACGGGGATCAGCCGCAGCGAACAACCTGTCGTCTTGTAATAGCGTCGCGCCGACGCCACCGAAATACATCCCTTTCGCATCGAAAGCACGAACCTGCATGTCATGCGCGTCGATCTGCACGCCAGGTTCGGTACATAGCGTTTCGACAAAACGGCTGTCTTTTGCGTCGTAGCCAACATCGATATGCAGACGCGGCGCGTCAATGGCCTGCTGCAGTGGTTCGTCATGGAGCAGGATACGCGCAAGGACCGATGCCATCGCTGAGGTAATACGATCGGCGCCAGGTGAGCCGATTGCGAGCGTTGATGTCGCGCTGCGCGCCGCGCTGGGCGCCATGTTGGAAGGCAGTCGTGAGCCCGGTGGGCCAGCGGCCAGGCCTCGGCGGTTGAGTTCGAGCTCGCCCAGACAATTGTTCAACCAAAGGCCGGTGCCTTCAGCGACCTCGCCACTGCCATAGCCCGCGGAGGCCGTAATTGCACATGCCAGACCGTCGCTGTCGACGGCAGAGGTGTGCACGGTCGATGCACTTTGGCGCATGCCCGGTAGCGTCGCTGCATGTGCCATTTGTAGCAGCTGTTGGCAGTCGGCAGACAGCTGGTCACTGAAGTCCAGCACACCGCGGCGGTACTGCCATGTCGCTCTTAGCATGTCTTGCACACTATGCCCCTGATGAAGGCCCGTGATGATTGCGCCCAGCATGGAGCCCCCTACCGCCGGTGGCGGGTTGAGCGCCAGTTTCCAGTCGCCCACCGGCACGCATAACGCGGGCCGCACGCTAGCCTCGAACTGATCAAGATCGGCGAGCGACAACCGGCCACCGCGGGCTTGTACGTGCCTTGCGATGGTCTTCGCGAGTGCGCCGCGATAAAAACTATCCGCGCCTTCCTCTGCAATCTGTTGCAGCGAATCTGCAAGGTGCGCGATGTGCACGGGTGCACCAACATCAATGAGTGGCCCGCCATCCGGATGCAGCGCATCACGGCTGTTGTCGCTATGGCCAAAGACCGAACGGCTCGAGTGCGTAAGGTAGGTATGGCACGCGCGCGAGAGCGGGAAACCGTCGCGACAGGCGGCAATGCTGGGTGCCATTAAGTCGGCGAGCGGCAGTGCTGCGTAATGCTCGCGAGCAGCGTCGAGCGCCGCGAGCGCGCCAGGCACGGCAACACTTGCCGCGCCGATGGTTGTCGTGACGCCGCCGCCGTACGCCAGCCGGATTTCTTCGAAGCCTGTTGCCGTTGATTGCGTTGCGTCGAGTCCGGGTACTGCGACGTAGCCGTCGATGGTCACGGGCGTTGATGCACTTGGCCAGATCGTAACGAACGCGCCACCGGCCAGGGCGCATACGCCGGGCTCTGTGTTCATCGTAACCAAAACGGCGGCAATGGCCGCGTCCACAGCGTTACCGCCGGCGCGGATGACATCGCGCGCGGCATCAGCTGCCAGCGCTGAGCTCGTTGCTACGGCAACGCTGTCTGGTGATGTTCGAGTGTTGTTCATTGGCAAGAATGGTTGCACGTGACTGCACTGTCTACCAGCGCAGGCTATTCAGCACACGTTCAGACGTGTGCGTGCAATCTAAAGCCCGTGATGATTGATCGACGAGGAGAACATCATGTTGAAACCTATTTTCATACTTACCGTTGCCGGCGTTTTGGCTGCCGGTGCACCGACCGCGGCGGCAGATGATGCACGTTATGATCATCGTGGACACGCGCCTAGCGCAAGCGTACGGCATGTCTACGACTACCACTTTTTGACGCGCGCAGAGCGGCGTGATCTAAGACGCCTGCAACGTTTTGATCGACGTGATCTGACACGCGCAGAGAGACGCTATTTACGGCGCTTGACGCAGCGTATCGCGCTCTACAACGACCGCCAGCGGCGCGCACAACGACAATTGCGTCGACGTGACGCGGCGCGATACTACCACTACACACGCGGTCCGCGTTGTTAGTGGGCTCGCCCACACTGCCGCTTCGGCGGACATCGACCTCGGTGTCCGCCGAAGTGAGTGCTTAAGCATTGCTGCTGTGCGATGCATCTGTCATCATTGAGAATCATTCTCATTTAGATGCAGGTCAATATCGTGACAGCCTCCTTACGAACGCTTCCCCTGATCGCTATCGCCGTGCTGCTTGGCGCGTGCAACGGCAGCGATACAGACACCGCTAACGATACTGCGTCGGCAACGCAGCCAAGTGCTCCGACTGAAAACGCACCTGTCGTTGTCTACTCGTCGCGCGCCGAGCAGCTTATTGAGCCGTTGTTTGCTGCATTTACCGAAGAGACCGGCATCGAGGTGCAGTACGTCACTGATAGTGCGCAACCTCTGATTGAGCGACTCAAGGCCGAAGGCGAGGACACACCTGCCAGCCTTTTGCTGACGGTAGATGCCGGCGTGCTCTGGTTCGCTGAGCAACAGGGTGTTTTGCAACCGACCAACAGCGAGATTCTGGACAGCGCTGTGCCAGAGGCGTTCCGTGACCCTGAGGGACACTGGTACGGGTTGTCGTTGCGCGCGCGAACAATCGTTTACGACACGCGCGAGCTGTCCGTCGATGATTTGACGGGTTATGCAGATCTGGCCGATGAAAAATGGAAAGGCCGACTGTGTCTTCGCACGAGCAAGAAAGTCTACAACCAGTCGCTGGTTGCGATGATGATTGCCGAATTCGGCGAGGAGCAAGCCGAGGCGCTCGTGCGCGGTTGGGTCGCAAACCTTGCGCAGCCGGTGTTCTCAAACGACACCAAATTGATCGAAGCCATTGAAGATGGTCGTTGTGATGTCGGTATCGTCAACAGTTACTACTTCGGCCGATTGCAACGCACCCGTGAGTTACCGGTTGCGATTTTTTGGCAGCCTGAAGCGCTAGGCGGCGCGCACGTCAACGTATCCGGTGCCGGCGTCACCGCCAATGCACCTAACGCAACGGGTGCAGCGCAATTACTTGAGTGGTTCGCGAGCGATAAAGGGCAGCAGATGTTTGCCAGCTTGAATCTCGAATTCCCTGTGGTCGCATCAATACCGGTGGACCCGATTGTTGCAGCATGGGGCGAGATGGCGCCGAGCGATCAAACATTGGTGGATGCCGGGCGCCTGCAAGCGGACGCCGTAAAGTTGATGGATCGCGCCGGTTACCGCTAAGGCCAGTTCGATGTTGCCCGGATGGCGCGCGCTTGCGGCCGCCATTGCGCTGCTAATGTTGCTGCCGTTAGGGGTTGTGGTTGCCGCGTTGGCGATACCGACCGATGGTGTCTGGACACATCTTGCCACTTACGTGTTGCCAGATGTGCTGGCGAATACGCTGACGCTGGTGGTCAGTGTCGCGGTACTCAGCGCGGCACTTGGCGCGACTGCCGCATGGCTCACCAGCATGGTGGCCTTCCCCGGACGACGTTTTTTTGCATGGGCGTTGCTGTTACCGCTGGCACTGCCCGGCTACGTGATCGCTTTCGCGCTGGCTGGAGTGTTCGATTACAGCGGCACAGTAGCAGTGCTTTGGCGTGGTGTATTTGGCGCCACGATGCCGCGTCTGGACGCAGCGAGTGCGAGCGCCTTGTGTCTTGCACTTACGTTGTACCCTTATGTCTACCTGCTCACCCGTCAGGCATTTCTAACGCAAGGTCAGCGCAGTTTAGAGGTTGCCCAGTCGTTAGGGTTGTCGCGCACGGCGGGGTTTTGGCGCGTTACATTACCGCTCGCAAGGCCATGGCTCGCGACTGGCGTCGCTTTGGTCGTCATGGAGACGCTGGCGGATTTCGGCACGGTCAAAGTATTCAACTATGACACTTTCACCACAGCGATTTACAGCGCCTGGTTCGGATTATTTTCGCTGCCGGCTGCACTTCAGTTGTCCGCGCTGTTGCTGTTGTTCGTCGCGCTTGCTGTGTCCGCCGAGCGATTCTGGCGTGGCCGCGCGCGCTACGTGACGCATGATCGCGGTGCGCGTCGGCAGTATCTGATCGTAAACCGCTGGCAAGCGGCGCTTGCCTGTTTGTTTTGCGCGCTGTTATTCGCAGCTGCATTTGCTGTTCCGGTCGTCCAGTTACTGTTGTGGTCAATTGAAACGGCATCGACAGAGCTGAACTCGCGATATTGGTCGTTTTTGCGCGCCAGCATCGTACTCGCGTTGATCGCGGCGGCGCTGATCACCACCCTCGGGCTTCTGCTTGGGTATAGCGAGCGCCGCGCGCCTGGCCGCATCACGCGCTGGGCGACGCGCATCGCGACGCTCGGCTACGCGATGCCCGGAACGGTTCTTGCCGTTGGTTTTTTCGTCGCAGTGAGCGCGCTCGGCGATGTGGTTGATGTCAGGCTCACAGGCACGATCGCGGTGTTACTGCTTGCGTATGCAGCCCGTTTTCTTGCAGTCGGTCACGGCCCACTAGGCAGTGCGTTTGAACGCGTGACGCCGAACATTGACGATGCCAGTCGCGGCTTGGGTGTTGGCGGGTTTGCATTGCTACATCGTGTGCATTGGCCGATCTTGCGCAGCGGTGCGGCGATTGCGGCATTGCTCGTCTTTGTTGATGTGATGAAAGAGCTGCCGATTACGTTGCTCACGCGGCCGTTTGGTTGGGATACTCTGGCTGTGAGGATTTTCCAACTAACAACAGAAGGCGAATGGCAGCGGGCGGCGATACCGGCGTTAGCTATTGTTCTCGCCGGTCTGGTGCCGGTGTTGTGGTTGCATCGGCACAGCGATCGCGCGGGCTGACGCGATGCTGCAGATTTCGCAACTCAAGCACAGTTACGACGGGCCGATGGTGCTCGATGGTGTTGACCTCACGCTAGGCAAAGGGCGAATCGGTTGTTTGCTGGGTAACTCCGGCTGCGGCAAAACCACGTTGCTCAGATGTATCGCCGGTCTCGAGCAACCCGCCTCTGGCAGCATCGTGCTGGATGGCACGACATTGTCAGACCAGCAGCGCTTTGTGATGCCAGAGGCGCGCGCCGTCGGGCTGGTTTTTCAGGATTTTGCGTTACTGCCGCATTTATCCGTCGCCGCCAATGTCGCTTTTGGTTTGTCATCGCTGTCTGCCGATCAGCGCGCGCAACGGGTGAAAGACATGTTGGCGCTCGTTGAGCTCGAAGCGCTGGCGCCACGCTTTCCGCATGAACTCTCCGGCGGTCAACAGCAACGCGTCGCGCTGGCGCGATCGTTGGCAAGACAACCAAAGTTGCTGTTAATGGACGAACCCTTTTCGAGTCTCGATGCTGGCATGCGTCAGCAATTGGGCAGCGACATTCGCGGTTGGATCAAAGCGCTGGATACCACGGCGTTGTTCGTGACTCATGACCAGACCGAAGCGTTTTCACTGGCCGATGACATTGGCATCATGCAACAAGGTCAATTGCTGCAATGGGACAGCGCGTATCGCGTGTACCACCAGCCAGCCAGTCGCGCTGCCGCCGACTTTATTGGTGAAGGTGTCTGGTTGCCGGGCACTATCGATGCCGACGGACAGGTACAAACCGAATTAGGTCTATTGACGCCATCGTCAGAGCAACGGTTCAGCGATGGGCAGATGGTGGATGTCTTGCTGCGCCCCGACGACGTTGTGCACATCGATGATGCGCCCTTGCGCGCCGAGATTGTCAGCAAGCAATTTCGCGGTGCGATATTTCTCTATGAGTTGCGCCTGGCGACAGGCACGTTGCTGCAATCGCTCGTGCCTAGCCATCATGATCACAACGTTGGGGAGGCTATCGGCATTGTCTTCGACACCGAGCACTGCGTTGTCTTCGCCGCTGAGGCGTTACCGTCCTGAGTGATGCTGAGCGCGCAGCAGATACAAGAATAACGGTACACCGATCGCGGCGGTCAGCGTGCCGACCGGTAGCTGTTGCGGCGCGAGCACCGTTCGTGACAGAGCGTCTGCGATGGTCAGCAAACAACCGCCAGCCAGAATGGAAAAAGGGATCAGCCAGCGGTGATCGGTGCCACTGAACTTGCGCATCAGATGCGGAACGACAAGACCGACAAAACCGATTGCGCCTGCTACGGTGACTGCAAAAGCGGTGATGAGTGATGCGAACAGCAACACGATGATGCGCGCGGGAAGTATCGCCAGACCGAGTAACTGCGCGCGTTGCGCGTCTTCGGCAAGCACGTTCAGGTGACGTGCGCCGGCAATACCGGTAACGCAAGCGATGGCAAGAACGATCCACACGGCAGTCGGGTTCAGGGCCAGGCTAAAATCGCCCATGAGCCAGAACAACATGCCGCGCAGACTGCCATCCGGACTGATCGCCAGCAGAAAACTGACAATCGCGCCAAAGCCGGCGCCCAATACGACACCGGTCAGCAATAGTGTGGTTGGCGCAAATCGGCTGCGTACCCCGCCGATCCCAAACACCAGCGCCGTTGCGGCGCTAGCACCAACAAACGCAGCCGCATTAACGCCGAGCGCGCTCGCGCCGAGCAGAATCGCTATCAACGCGGCCGTCGCGGCGCCCCCTGATGTGCCGAGAATGTATGGGTCGGCCAATGGGTTTCTGAGCAGTACCTGCATGAGTACGCCTGCGAGTGCCAACAGGCCGCCGACAGCAAAAGCGCTCAGCGCACGGGGCAGGCGCAATGTTGCTACCGTCATGCGTTCCTGTTCGCTCATTGCGTTGAGTAACCAACGCACCGGTAAGCTTGAATGGACGCCATCACTACCCATCGCCATGGCGGCGGCCACGGCGAGAACGCTTAGCGCGCAGAGCACCAGCAAAGATAAAACGCGTCGAGCTGTGCGATTGTCTGTGCGCATGTTTGTCGTGTCGCCAGGAGACATTTGAGTGTGAGACAAAACCGAGTCAGTGGAGCCATTTGTGCGATTGTGGAAGAATAGCGGCAGTGAGTGACCAAAGTACAAATTCCGATCAGATCGACGACGAAGGCTATCGTGCAAACGTCGGCATCATTGTGGCTAATGATTCGGGCAAGCTACTGCTAGCTGGTAGAGCGGGCCGTAAAGGGTGGCAATTTCCGCAAGGCGGAGTCTCGCCAGGCGAGAGTGACGTGGACGCCATGTTCCGCGAGCTCGAAGAGGAATTGGGGCTGACGGGCGCAGATGTCGAGTTGTTAGGCCGCACAGATGAGTGGATTCCGTACAAGCTGCCCGATCGGTATGTGCGCAAGCACTCCAAACCGCTATGTATCGGACAAAAGCAACGTTGGTTTATGTTGCGCTTGACGAGCAGCGTTGACCGGCTACGGTTCGATACGACCGATAAACCAGAATTTGACCGTTGGCGTTGGGTTGATTACTGGCAAAGCGTCCTAGTGTATCTCAAGCATTTGCTGAGCTACCATTTTACGCTGCATGAAATAGGTACCGTCACTAGGATATCAAGTTTTTAAGCAAGCAAGGAAATGCCATTGCGAGCAG
>JBCBZK010000212.1:0-2237 GCA_039815365.1 Pseudomonadota bacterium
AGCGAAAACGTAATGATCGCGGCGGTTCGCGGACTCACCGTTTCCTTAACGGCGTTGAAGTCAAGGAATGCGACAAATTCGTTCAGAATCAGTTTTTTGCCAAACAGACTACCCGCGGCCTGCGCCTCGTCCCAAGGCACACTGATCAACCACATCAGCGGCGAAAAAGCGTAACCCAGTATCTTCTCCAAGGTCACACCTTCGATGCCGAACAGGCCAAAGATGCCACCGATAGCGCCGTTAAACAGTGCGATCAACGCGACAAATGACAACAGCATCGCGCCGATCATAACGGCAAGACGTACGCCTTCCTGAGCACCACTGGCAGCGGCGAGAAAGACATTTTTTTCTTTCTCGATCGTGACGTTCTCGATCGCTGTCGCGGTTTCTGCGCCGAGCGCTGCGGGATCGTCGGGCATCATCAGCTTCGCCATGAGCAAGCCGCCGGGTGCTGCCATGAAGCTCGCGGCGAGCAGGTATTCCAGTTGTGCCCCCATACCCGCGTATGCGGCCAGCACGGTGCCGGCGACAGACGCCGTACCCGACGCCATGACAGCGAACAGCTGTGGTTTCGAGATACCGCCCAAATAGGGTTTCACAACCAAAGGCGCTTCGGTTTGCCCCACGAAAACGTTTGCTGCGGCGTTCAACGACTCAACCGGCCCGGTACCAATCACGAACTGGAGACCACGGCCAAGAATACGAACAAACCATTGCATGATGCCAATGTGGTAGAGAACCGCCATCAACGATGCGAAGAACACAATGACCGGTAAGACATTGACAGCAAAAATCGGGTACTGCTGACTGGTAAACAACTCACCGAAAATAAACGCGATGCCTTCGTTGCCGTACGAGATCACGGCGGAGAACCCGGCGCTCATTGCCTGGATCGCGCGTTTGCCGGCGGACCAATACAAAACCACAACAGCAATCACCGCTTGCAACGCAAACGCGCTGATCACGACCCGCGGGCGAATCGCTCGGCGATTGGTCGACAGTGCAATAGCGATTGCCACAAGAACGGCAATCCCCACAAGGCTGATCAAATTAGCAGGCATAGCGAATCCAGAAATTTGGAAATCAGGAAGACTTACGAGCAGCGACAGAGCGCACGACATCAGACAAACGCGGCCGGTGCTCGGCAAGTTCGTCAGCGGTCAATGCATCAAGCTCGTGCGGAAACACAAGCCACTCATCGGTCTCATGAACGTAGTAGTCGGGGGTCAAAGACGTTTGGTTGCGCGTGGGCTTGAACCAAGGCACTGCGATACGCACATCCTCTGCCATGTTGTCTCTGGCGCGGCGTGCCAATTCTTTGATAACCGCAGCAATCGTATTGCCGGTATCGAACACATCATCAACGATCAGTACACGATCGACAGTGTTGATCTTGTTCACAATGTAGTCGAGGCCATGAATCGCAACGTGATTACTACGTTCGTCGACACCGTGATAGGACGACGTGCGAATGGCGATGTGATCGGAATCAACCCCGCAATAGGCAAGCAGCTCCTGCACAGCCATTCCAACCGGCGTGCCCCCGCGCCAGATCGCGATAATCAAGGTCGGTTTGAAGCCATCCTTAAGAATGGAAGCGCCAAGCCGAAAAGAATCCTCGAGCAAAGCCTGAGCGGTTAAAACCGTCTTTTGCATAGATTTGCACACGCCATGACGGCGATCGTCCGAAGTCGCTATAATGCGCCATCGTACCGCAGATTAGCGAGCAAGGCACTGGATGAGCATCGCCCCACCTGACAAACACTTCGTAAGCGCAAACGACATGCTAGTCGACGCGTTCAAGCTCTCCGCCGTCATCCATGACTCCGGCTTTAGGCCTGACTTCCTGGTCGGTCTGTGGCGCGGTGGCAGTGCTGTAGGCATCTCCGTGCAGGAGGGTCTGCAACATTTCGGCGTCGACACCGATCACATCGCGGTACGCACGAGCTACGCCGGTTTTGACGCCTATCAACGACAGCGGTCCGACAAGAAATCGGCTATCCGTGTTCACGGTTTGCGGTATCTGCTGGAGAACGTCTCGTCCTCGCATTCGTTGTTGATCGTCGACGATGTGTTTTCCACCGGGTCCAGCGCACAAGCCGTCATTGATAAGCTGGCGCGCAAATCGCGTCGCAACCTGCCCTGCGATATCCGGATCGCCAGCATCTGGGTTGGATATTGTAATGATTGTGGGCCATAATCCAGGTCTTACAGATTTTGCGCGGTCCCTGCTCAAA
>JBCBZK010000001.1:0-79408 GCA_039815365.1 Pseudomonadota bacterium
CTGCGCCGTCGGAAAATTGTCCAGCAACACGCGATCGACATTGCTGTTGAGTGCTTGTGAAAGTTCGTCAAGGCTCTCGACTTCAGTTTCAATCGGTAGGGTCGGATGCATCGTGCGGGCGGCATCAATGGCGTTGGCGATTGAACCCGCCGACGCGATGTGGTTTTCCTTAATCAGGATCGCATCAAACAACCCGATTCGATGATTCTTGGCGCCGCCGATAAAGGTCGCATATTTCTGAGCCAATCGCAGACCGGGTATTGTCTTGCGTGTATCGAGTAAGCGACAGTGCGTATCAGCGACCTGCTCGACATAGTGTTGAGTCGTCGTCGCTGTGCCTGAGAGCGTTTGCAGGAAATTCAGCGCTGTACGCTCGGCGGTCAGCAGCGCACGC
The DNA here is from genome assembly GCA_039815365.1 of Pseudomonadota bacterium. GTDB lineage: Bacteria > Pseudomonadota > Gammaproteobacteria > Steroidobacterales > Woeseiaceae > CALBPI01. Next base: position 395 of record JBCBZK010000001.1, read on the forward strand.
GCCGGACCCTGTATGTCACAGATTACCTGGTCCGCAGTTAGACGGTCACCGTCTTCGGCATGCCAGTTCAAAGCAATACTTGCGTCCACCGACTCAAAGGTGAGCGCTACCCAGTCCCGACCGCACAACACGGCATCTTCGCGAACGATGATGGTCGCTTGCGCTTGCTCACCAGGGTCTACCAATGAGGCCGTCACATCTCCGCTGCCGACATCCTCAGCAAGCGCCAGACGTACCGCCTGGGCACGGTCTTTTGCCAGCATCTCATCGGGAATCTCGGCGACAAATTTCGAGGTAAACGGGCGATTTTTGGCTGGCATGAGGCAGGCTCGGTATGTTTTAGGAAACGGCTGCGGTTATACTAGCGCGATGAGTGAAATGCGACCACAGTCTCCGTGCATCAGTATCTGTACGCTGGATGAGCAAGACATCTGCATGGGGTGTCACCGTACGATGGATGAAATCATCGATTGGGCGATGTTGGACGACGACGCCAAACGCGCTGTTTTGGAGCGCGTGAACGAACGTGCCCAAACACGACCGGCGGTCGCATGAAGCGCGCGCGGCTTCTCTTGTCAGTAACGATCGCCTGCATGCTGTGCATGCAAGGTTGCACTGCATTGTTGGGCGGTGGCAAAAAGCGCCCCAGCGGCGTGACGCAAACATCTACAGAATTTCAGAAGGATAACCGCGATGGAAATTAACGACCGTATCAAGCAACAACTCGATGATCACCCAGTGATCGTCTACATCAAAGGCACGCCCGATTTCCCGCAGTGCGGTTTTTCGTCGCAAGCGGTCGCCGCATTGAAAGCGTGTGGTAGCGAATTTGCCTACGTCAATATCTTCGATGATGAAGAAATTCGTCAGGGCTTGAAGACGTATTCAAACTGGCCGACGTTCCCTCAGCTCTACGTGAAAGGCGAGCTGATCGGTGGTTCCGATATCGTTGTAGAAATGTATCAGTCGGGCGAGTTGAAGTCGTTGCTTGAAGAGGCTGCCGCCTGAAAAACCGGGTTGAACCGGTTGACGATATCGCAAAACAATTCAGCGGTGCGCTCGGCATCATACGCAGCCGAGTGCGCCTGACTTTCGTCCCAGTCGATTCCGGCTGTGCGCACCGCGCGCGATAACACCGTCTGACCTAGGGCAACGCCCCCGAGCGTTGCGGTATCAAAGCATGAAAACGGATGGAACGGATTGCGTTTGATCCCGCACCGTGCGATCGCCGCGTTCACAAAATTCAGATCAAAAAAAGCATTGTGCCCCACCAGCACAGCGCGCGTGCACTCGTGTTCACGAACCTGCGCGCGCACCTCGCGGAAAATACGTTGGAGCGCATCACGCTCGTCGATCGCCGGTCGCAGTGGGTGGTCCGGATCAATGCCGTTGACCGCCAGTGATGCAGGCTCCATGTTGGCGCCTTCAAACGGTTTGACGTGGTAGCGCCATGTGTCCCCGCGTTGGAATTCACCCGTCGGGTCGGCGACGACACTGACCGCAGCGATTTCCAGTAGTGCATCCGTCGCCGCATTAAAGCCGCCGGTTTCTACATCGACGATGACGGGCAAGAATCCGCGAAAACGTTCGCGCATCGCAAAATCGCTCATGAACGACCTTTCGCGCTAGCGATCTCGCCGAGGTGCTCGTTCAGCAATTCAACGGTGTAGCGCACACCGAAACCGGTGATCGCTGTTGGAATTGCGCCTAACCCGCCCTTGTGTTCGCAAGCGGACAAATCCATGTGAACCCACGGCACGCTGGGTGTGACGAATTCGTTGAGAAAGGTTGCAGCGAGAATATGATCGCCGCCACCGCCAGGTGCGCATTGTTTGATGTCTGCTGTTTCGCTGCTCAGCAGTGTCTTGAACTCTCCACCGATCGGGAAGGGCCAGACGCGCTCGCCGCTGGCAACACCGTGACGCTTGAGGAGCGGGTGTAGTGAAGCACGATTGGTAAACACGCCGCTGTAGCGGGTCGTTACAGCGCTGACGCATGCGCCGGTGAGCGTTGCGAAATCGAGCAGGCAATCAGGCTTCTCGCGGCTCGCCATGGTCAGTGTATCTGCCAGCACCATACGGCCTTCGGCATCGGTATGGATCGTCTGAATCGTTTTACCGTTGAGCGCCGTAACAACATCTTGCGACTTGTAGGCAGACGGGCCGGTACGGTTTTCGGTGATCGCAAGCCAGACATCGATATCAAAGTTCACGCCTTGCTCGCTCAGTGCGAGCAGGCTGCCTAACGCCACGGCGCTGCCACCCATGTCAATGTGCATGTTCAGCATGCCGTCAAAAGGTTTGAGGTTCGTACCACCGGTATCGAAAATGATGCCTTTGCCGACGAGTGCAACATTCTTGCGACGTTTGCCTGCACCTTTTGCGCGACTGCGCAGTTGCACGATTCCGGCTTCATTGTGTTCGTTGCCCTGAGCGACCGCGGTGAACGCGCCGGCCCCTTTTCGTTTCAAAGCAGCGGCGCTTGTGAACTTATATTGCCAACCGTATGTCTTGGCGAGTTTCTCTGCGATCTCGCGGTACCCTTCTGCGTCGAGCAGGTTGGGCGGCAGTGCTGTCAGCCAACGCGCAAGGCAATTGCCGCGCGCTGTGGCGAGCGCCTGTTTTACCGGTGTCTTGCGCGGCTCGTAAACGGTGATCTTTAGCGCGGTCTTTTTGGCGACCGCCTTACCGAACTTCGGCATGACAAAATCGGCGCAGGTCATGGCATACACGCCCGCTCTTGCAGCAGCAGCTGCGTCCGTAACGCTGTCAGCATCAATGACGATCGCGACCTTCCGCGCACCTGCCTGTTTGGCGAGCGCGGCCGCCTTCCGGCATTGCTCGTCGATATCGAATGTCGTGCCGTCGGCTTCGAGCTTGCAGGCAACAATTGTATTGGCAGGGGCGTCGGGTGCTGTGATTGCAACCAACGCTGCGCTGTTTGCCCGTTGCGCAACCGCACCGAGCGGTTTTGCGGCTTTGAAACCCAATTCAGCCGGAGATGACTTGCCGTGCAGGATAATGGTGGCGTCGAAACGTTTGAAGAGCGTATCTGACGGCGTGCTTCTGCTTGAGCTCAACGTCGGGTTCGGCAGTGCCGGCATCAGGTTGTGTTTTTTCATCCGAGCACTGTAGCAGTGCGGCTGTTTGAATTCATCTTGGTCGGCCGGCTCAGGTATAATCACCGGGTAAAGTGGTAACCGCGGAAACAACATGACGCAGCATAATCGGTTTGACGATCTTGATCCGGTAGAAACACGGGAATGGCTTGAGTCGATCGACTCTGTTCTGAGTAATGAAGGTCCGGAGCGGGCACATTTTCTACTCGACAAGATGATTGATTTCGCGCGTCGATCGGGGGCGTATTTGCCGTACAGCCCGAACACGGCATACCTCAATACGATCGCTACCGGACAGCAGCCCGAGTATCCCGGCGATCGTTCTATCGAGCGTCGTTTGGAGGCGTTCCTGCGGTGGAATGCCATGGCGATGGTTGTCCAGGCAAACCGTCAGAACAGTGAGTATGGTGGTCACATCGCATCGTACGCATCTTCGGCGACCTTGTACGAAGTAGGCTTTAACCATTTCTGGCGTGCGCCGTCGGCCGATCACGGCGGCGATCTTGTGTTCATGCAGGGGCATTCGTCGCCAGGGATTTATTCGCGCGCCTATCTCGAAGGACGCCTCAGCGAAGACCAACTCAATCGCTTCCGTAAAGAAGTCGGCGGTGGCGGTTTGTCGTCCTACCCACACCCGTGGTTGATGCCTGACTTCTGGCAGTTCCCGACCGTTTCAATGGGGCTGGGTCCGATGATGGCGATTTATCAGGCCCGCTTTATGCGTTACCTCGAGAACCGCGGGTTTATTCCGAAGAGTGACCGCAAGGTGTGGTGTTTCCTCGGTGACGGCGAAACGGATGAGCCTGAATCATTGGGTGCGATCACGATGCCCGTGCGCGAAGGTCTGGATAACCTGATTTTTGTCATCAACTGTAACCTGCAAAGACTGGATGGTCCGGTGCGCGGCAATGGCAAGATTATCCAGGAATTAGAAGCAGCCTTTGGTGGCGCCGGTTGGAACGTCAATAAAGTGGTGTGGGGTTCTCGCTGGGATGCGTTGCTTGCTAAAGACAACGACGGATTGTTGCGTCGCGTCATGGAAGAGACGATTGACGGTGAGTACCAGAACTACAAGAACAAGGGTGGCGCGTACACGCGTGAGCATTTCTTTGGTAAGTACCCTGAACTCAAAGCGATGGTCGCAAACTTATCCGATGACGAGATCTGGCGACTCAACCGCGGCGGTCACGATCCGCTGAAAGTACACGCGGCCTACCATCAGGCGGTGAACCATACCGGACAGCCGACTGTGATCCTCGCCAAGACCGTGAAAGGGTTTGGTTTGGGCGAGGCCGGCGGCGAAGGTGCCAACTCAACGCACCAGCAGAAAAAACTCGACGAAGAAGCGCTGCGTCAGCTGCGTGATCGCTTCAATATTCCAGTGTCGGACAAAGATCTGAACAGTCTTCCGTATTGTAAGCCTGAGCCTGGCAGTATCGAGATGGAGTACTTGTTGGAACGTCGCGCTGCATTGGGCGGATCGCTGCCCGTGCGCAACACCAAAGCACCCAAACTCGAAGTGCCGTCTCTGCTGGCGTTTAAGTCACAGATTGAGGGTAGCGGCGAGCGTGAGCAATCGACGACGATGGCCTTGGTGCGCATGCTCACCACGTTAGTCAAGGATAAGAAAGTGGGTAAGCACATCGTGCCTATCGTTCCGGATGAGGCGCGCACTTTCGGTATGGAAGGCATGTTCCGCCAGATCGGTATCTATTCTTCCAAAGGCCAGTTGTACACGCCGCAGGATGCTGACCAGTTGGCGTTTTACAAAGAAGACAAGAAAGGTCAGATTCTCGAAGAGGGTATTAACGAGGGCGGCGCGTTTTGTTCGTGGTTGGCCGCGGCGACGGCCTACTCCAGTCACGGCTTGCCGATGATTCCGTTTTATATCTATTACTCCATGTTTGGTTTCCAGCGGATTGGTGATTTCATCTGGGCTGGCGGCGACATGCAGGCGCGCGGTTTTCTGATTGGTGGTACCGCCGGGCGCACGACGCTCGCTGGTGAGGGTTTGCAGCATCAGGATGGTCACTCGCACGTATTGTCATCAACGGTACCGAATTGCGTGTCTTACGATCCTGCCTATGCTTACGAGCTGGCCGTGATCGTGCAGGAAGGCCTGCAGCGCATGGCGGTTCGGCAGGAAAACGTGTTCTATTACATCACGACGATGAACGAAAACTACGTCCAGCCACGCATGCCGGATGGCGTAGTTGAAGGCATTTTGAAAGGCATCTACCCATTGAGCGAGGGTGGCCGTGGCAAGGTACGTGCGCAGCTGATGGGCTCAGGCACGATCCTGCGCGAAGTGATCGCAGCCGCACAAATGATCGAGGACGATTTCAAGATCCCGTGCGATGTCTGGAGCGTCACGAGCTTTAACGAGTTGCGCCGCGAGTGTCTGGAGGTCGAACGCTGGAATCAGCTGCACCCGACCGAGCCGCCGCGTGTGAGTTATCTGGAGCAGGCGATGTCCGGTCGTCAGGGGCCGTTTGTCGCGGCGACTGATTACATGAAGATTGTTCCTGATCAGGTACAACGCTGGATGCCGGGTCGCTATGTCACGCTCGGCACTGACGGCTTCGGGCGCAGTGATGCGCGCGCGGCGTTGCGTGATTTCTTTGAGGTGGATCGCCGCTACATTGCGGTCACTGCGCTCAAGGCGCTTGCGGACGATGGGGCGTTGGATCAAAAGACAGTTGCTGATGCGATTGAACGATATGGAATCGATCCGGACAAAAAAGATCCGGTCACTTTGTAAGCGGGGATAAGCATGAGTGACGTGATTGATATTACAGTGCCGGACATTGGCGATTTTGATGCCGTTGAGGTCATTGAGTTGTTGGTCGCTGCCGGCGACAGTGTTGATGCTGAAGACGGCATTCTGACACTTGAGACTGACAAGGCTTCAATGGATGTGCCGACAACGCAGCCAGGCAGTATTGTCGAGCTGAAAGTGGCGGTGGGGGATTCTGTAAAGCAAGGTGATGTGATTGCAACATTGCGCACCGCATCAGATGACGCGGCCGCGGTTGATACAACGGTGATCACACCAGCACCTGCCGTCAGCGAATCTGCGGCGCCGGCTGATAATACGTCTGACGCGCCGGCTGAGGTTGAGGTCGCCGCAGCGCCGCCTGCTGCGGCACAACAGGTTACCGTCGTCGTTCCCGACATTGGTGATTTCGATGCAGTCGACGTCATCGAAGTGGAAGTGAGCGTTGGTGACAGTGTCGACATTGATGATCCGCTACTGACCCTCGAAACCGACAAAGCATCGATGGACGTACCGTCGACGCATGCGGGTGTTGTCACTGGCGTATTGGTGACAGTTGGCGATCAGGTGCGACAGGGCGCTGCCATCGTTGAGATCAAGACTACGGGCGGCGCTGCCGCGGCTGCCGCCGCGATAGTGGAAGACACTCCGGCTACGGCCGTGGCCACGGCCGCACCGACACCGGCACCCGCTAAGGCTGCGCCGCAACCGGCGCCAGCGCAGCAGACTGCTGCGGCTCCGGGTGCGTTGAACGAGGCTGGGTTTTCCAAAGCACACGCCAGTCCGTCGGTACGTAAATTGGCACGTGAGTTAGGTGTTGACCTTGCGAGCGTGACCGGCTCAGGTCACAAGAAACGCATCATTGCCGATGACGTTAAGGCATGGGTTAAGTCGCGTTTGGCAGGCGCTACTGGTGCAGCGAACGGCGGTGGGTTACCGGCGACGCCGAAGGTCGACTTTACGCGCTTCGGAGACGTGACCGAGGCGCCGTTGACGCGTATCCAGAAAATCTCGGGACCGCGTTTGCAAGCCAGTTGGGTCAATTTGCCGCACGTCACGCAACATGATCTGGCTGACATTACCGATATGGATGCACGTCGCAAGGCGCTCAAACCAAAAGCCGCAGAGCGCGGCGTTAAACTGACGCCGTTGGCATTCATCATGCGCGCGGTCGTGCAAACGCTGAATGAATATCCTCGACTCAATGCATCGCTGAATTCTGACGGCACCGGTCTCATCAATAAGCACTATTGTCATATTGGTTTTGCGGCAGATACCGAGGATGGATTGGTCGTGCCGGTCATCCATGACGCCGATAAGATGGATGTCTATGAGCTCGCAACAGCGCTCGCCGATCTGTCATTGGCTGCACGTGATGGCAAGCTCAAAGCGAATCAGATGCAAGGTGCAACGTTCACAATCTCAAGCCTCGGCGGTATTGGCGGCACGGCGTTCACGCCGATTGTCAATGCGCCTGAAGTTGGCATCCTAGGCGTCTCACGCTCGTCGATGCAGCCAGTCTGGGACGGCGAGCAATTCCAGCCGCGCCTGATGTTGCCGTTGTCGTTGTCCTACGATCATCGCGTTGTAGATGGCGCGCTGGCGGCTCGATTTACCACTTACCTCGGACAGTGCCTCGCGAATGTCGACGGCCTGATGGAAGCAATCCCATGAGTGACACAACGACCGATTTACTGGTCCTCGGCGCCGGCCCTGGCGGTTACACCGCAGCGTTTCGGGCTGCAGACCTAGGCATGAACGTCACTTTAGTGGAGCGCTGGGCATCACTCGGTGGTGTCTGTCTCAACGTCGGCTGCATTCCATCGAAAGCACTCTTGCACGCAGCCAAAGTGGTTGATGAAGCCGCATCGATGGCGGAGCACGGGATCAGTTTTGGCAAGCCGACGATCGACGCGGCTAAGCTGGGTGGCTGGAAGCACAGTGTCGTGCAGCGTCTGACGGGTGGGCTCACGCAATTAGCGAAACAGCGCAACGTTAGTATCGTGCGTGGTACCGGCAAATTTGCCGATGCAAACAGTGTCACGGTCACAGCGGAAGACGGTAGCGAGCAACGCATCGGTTTTAAGCAATGCATTATCGCCGCAGGTTCTGAAAGCGTGCGTTTGCCCGGGTTGCCTGATGATCCACGTATTGTCGATTCAACGGGTGCACTGGATATCGATCCGTTGCCGGCCAGTTTGCTCGTTGTCGGCGGCGGCATTATTGGTGTTGAATTGGGCTCTGTGTATGCAGCGCTCGGTGTTGCCGTTACCGTGGTAGAACTGACCGGGCAACTGATGCCTGGCGCGGACCCGGATTTGGTGCGCCCTTTCGTCAAACGCATGAAAGGCGAGTTCAAAGACATTTTGCTCAATACGAAAGTGACTGGCATGCAGCCGAGCGATACGGGTATCGACGTGAGCTTCGAAGGCAGTGCAGGTACGAGCCAGGAGCAGTTTGAGAAAGTGTTAGTCGCCGTAGGGCGACGAGCCAACGGTGATCGCATCGATGCGGCGGCGGCGGGCGTCACGGTGAGTGATCGCGGCGAGATCGCCGTGGACAAACAAATGCGTACGAATGTCAGCCATATTTTTGCGATCGGCGATATCGTCGGTCAACCGATGCTGGCGCATAAAGCGACGCACGAGGCAAAAGTGGCGGCCGAAGTGGCCGCTGGCCATAAAAGCTTTTTCGATGCACGCGTGATTCCATCTGTTGCTTATACTGACCCGGAGATTGCGTGGGTTGGGTTAACGGAAACAGACGCAAAACGCGATGGCGTTACCTACGAGAAAGCGGCATTCCCATGGCTCGCCAGCGGTCGTTCGCTTGCGATGGGTCGCGATGAAGGCATGACGAAACTGCTGTTTGATCCGAAGTCTGGCCGAGTGTTGGGTGGCGGGATCGTAGGTAGCAACGCCGGCGACTTGATCGCGGAGATTGGCCTTGCGATTGAAATGGGCGCTGATGCAGCAGACGTTGGCTTAACCATACATCCACATCCGACGCTGTCAGAAACAGTGGCGCTAGCCGCAGAAGCGTTTGAAGGTACCTTGACTGATTTGTATATGCCGAAGAAGAAGGCTGCCCAATAATATCAGGCAACCCGAGCCCGCTTTCCTGGACAGCATCACGATGGGCGTCGATAGACGCCTGTTGCATGATGCTGAAGGCTCGCTTCCAGACCGCCCGCATAGAGATTGCGAAGACTCACGGCAACGCCGTCTTCTTGTACGAGCGCACAATGGCTGCGGTTCAGCTGGCGTGGTTCGGTGACGCCACAGGCATGCGCAATGATTGCGAGCTCTTTGTGCATGTTGTTTGCGTAGCGCGCGACGCGTTTGGCTTTGTCTTCTGGAACAAGCCCACGTTGCAGTTTTTTGTCATGCGTCGTAATGCCGGTAGGGCAGGTGTTCTTGTTGCACTGCAATGCCTGAATGCAGCCTAGTGACATCATGTAGCCACGTGCGGAGGTCACAAAGTCGGCGCCAGCACATAGCGCCCAGGCGACTTCGACGGGTGTGATGAGTTTGCCGCTGGTAATGACCTTAATGCGATCACGTAACTCATGCGCGATCAACAGGTCCACGACGCGCGGCAGTGTTTGCCGGATCGGCCTGCCCATGTTGTCGATAAGGCTGAGAGGTGCGGCGCCTGTGCCGCCGTTCGCACTATCAATCGTAATGAAATCCGGGGCGTATTCTTCGCCGCGGCGGTTGATTGTCTCGAGCAATGCTTCAAAGCTTTCGTAGTCACCAACAACGGTTTTGATGCCAACAGGCTTACCGCCCAACGCTCGCATGTGAGCGATGGCGTCCAGAAGAGCGTCATTGTCTGCAATGTCGGGATGACGATTTGGACTGATAGAGTCTTCGCCAACGCTAATGCCACGCACTTTCGCAATGGTCTCGGTCACTTTCTCGCCCGGCAAGATGCCACCTTTGCCCGGCTTGGCACCTTGCGCGAGTTTCAACTCGATCATTTTCACATTCGGCTCAGCGGCCACTTTCTTGAATAGCGTATCGTCGAGATTGCCATCGGCCGTGCGCACGCCGTATTTCGCGGTTCCAATCTGGAACACAAGATCCGCACCACCTTCCAGATGGTATTCAGACAAACCACCTTCGCCCGTGTTGAGCCAAACACCAGAACTTGCGGCACCGTAAGACAGCGCGCGTACGGCTGGCTTCGAAATCGCGCCATAGCTCATTGCCGATACGTTGAAAACAGATCGCGTTGTGTAAGGCTCACGGCAGTACGGTCCGATAGTGACAGCCGCGGTCTCAATAGCATCTTCGTCGAGCACGGGGAAAGCGCCATTCAGAAAAAGCGGTGTGCCGGTTTTATCCAGTTCCAGCGTGGAACCAAAGGCGACCGTGTTGTCTTCGCCTTTTGCTGCACGATAAACCCATGATCGTTCCGCCCGGTTGAACGGCAACTCTTCGCGATCCTGCGCATAGAAATACTGCCGAAAAAACTGACCCAGGTGCTCAAAGAGGTAGCGTAGGCGGCCGATGACCGGGAAGTTACGACGAATCGCATGCTTGGTTTGCGTGATGTCGATAACGTAGAGCACGATGATTGTAAGGACGCCGAGACCGACTGCCAGCAGGAACATGCTGGTAATGACATCGATGATGCCAGCCAGTGTGAACAGTGAATCACGCATCGTCAGATCCTTTTGAGCTTTTCCAGATAGGCCATTTCGTCAGGCATCTGATTGCTTTGCTGCGCATCCCAGAGGCTCTCGGCGAGACACTCAAGCATGACATGCTCGGCCGCATGCGGATCGCCGTGCTTGTGCGAGAGTGTTTGGTGGATATCGGTGATGCCATAGGGTCTGTTTGTGCTGACCTGTTCCCGGATTGCCAAGTGCAGGCCCATGTGCAGATAGGGGTTAGTCTCACCCTCTTCGGGTGTGTAGTTCTTGTTATCGGCATTTCCGACAGCAGCTTGATACTCGGGATGTTCGGCGACAACGGCGGCGATCTGGGCCTCTAGCGCCGACATGGGTTGCCCGGCCTGATGCAGGCGCCAGGCCTGCGCATACATGCGCCTGAGCTCGTCACGATCATTTCCAAACAACATGTTCGTTAACCTTTCTGTGGGTCGGGCGTTTTCTTACGCATCTCGCATAAGGCTGCAATACTGCATCGGTAACACTCAGGCGTGCGCGCCTTGCACACGTAGCGACCGTGCAAGATTAGCCAATGATGTGCATCCTGTAAAAACGCGTCAGGGGTCAGTTTGGTCAATCGCTTCTCGACTTCCGATACCGTTTTGCCTTTGGCAAGCCCAGTACGATTGGAGACGCGAAAGATATGCGTATCGACCGCGATAAACGGCTCGCCGAACGCAGTATTGAGCACGACGTTCGCCGTCTTCCTGCCAACCCCGGGTAACGCTTCCAGCGCATCTCGCTCGCGCGGCACTTCACCGTCATAGTGCTCGTGGAGGATCTTACAGGTCGCAATCACGTTCTTGGCCTTCGCGTTATACAAACCGATATGGCGGATGAACGGTGTAAGCCCCTTTACGCCCAACGCCGCAATGCTGCTCGCCGTGTTGGCCTTGGGATAGAGTTTGTCGGTCGCCTTATTCACACTGATGTCAGTCGCTTGAGCCGACAAGATGACCGCGATCAATAGCTCGAACGGATTCGCATAGTTGAGCTCCGTTTTCGGCTCCGGGTTCGCGGCGCGCAGAATGCTGTAAATGGCCGTGCGCTTGTCGCGATTCATTGTTCGATCCAGTTTCGCAGGATTAACACCAGCGCCAATGCGAAAAAAGCGCCCGGCGGTAGTATGGCAAGTAATAGTCCGTCGCCGGCAAGAGCGATACCGTCTTGTGTTGCTCCTGGTATGAGTAAATGCAAACCCTTGAACAGGTGTCCGGTACCGAGCAACTCACGTAGTGCGCCAACCACGAGCAACACAGCGCCGAAACCGAGTCCGTGTGCGACGCCATCGGCTAGCGCAGCGCCGGGTGGTTGACGCGAGGCAAAACTTTCGGCACGAGCAACAATCGTGCAGTTAGTGACGATCAATGGCAAAAAGATGCCAAGTCGTGCGTGCAGTGACGGCAGGTAGGCGTTGAAGAACAATTCGCTTGCGGTGACCAGCGAGGCGATCAGCAACACATAGACGGGTATGCGAATCTCGCGCACCAATGCGCGTCGGCAGACCGATACAATCAGATTGCTGCCACACAAAACGAACAATGTTGCGATGGCAAGACCCAGCGCGTTGACGACGCTCGTGGTGATCGCGAGCAACGGGCATAAGCCCAGCAGCTGCACCATGCCAGGATTGTTGTGCCATAGACCATCGCGCAGGATGCTGCTTAGCTGGCTCATGGCGTTGTCTCGCGCAATGTATCCTGATGGCGCTCGGCCCATCTGAGTGTTTGTGCTACTGCCTGAATCACGGCTCGCGGCGTGATTGATGCGCCAGTAAATCCATCAAAGCTGCCACCATCACGTTTGAGCGCCCATTGCGTGTCAGTCTCGCCGCGCACCTGCATACCGTTAAAGGATTCGATCCAGTCAGATTTGCTGCGCTCGATATCATCGCCAAGCCCCGGCGTTTCGCTGTGAGTGATCACACGTACACCGCTGATACGCACATCGGTAGTTACACCGATCATCATTTGTATCGGTCCGCTGTAGCCTTTCGCGGTGATACGAAACACCCACGCAACGATAGCGTCTGCTCGCCGCACGGTGACGTAGGTAACAGGCGCGTTGCCGGGCAATGTATGCGGCGTGGGAATCACATGCGGCTTATCGGTATCGATTGTGTCGAACGTGACTGCCCCGAGCACCGCTGCAAAACGCGCTACTCGGGCAGCTTCGTTATTGTCAGCAATGCGCTGCTTTGTATTCACCCACGTGACGGCAACAACCGCGCTTGCAATGATTGCGAAGAAGACGAGCGTTAGTGTGCTGCGAAGCACTGATGTGCGTGTTGCGTCAGTTGTCATGACCCATCACCCTTGGCACGGTGAGCCTGTCGATCAACGGTACCGCTGCGTTCATCAGTAATACGGCGAACGCAAACCCATCCGGATAGCCACCATAGGTGCGGATCACCCAGGTCAGCACGCCAATGCCGGCGCCGTAAATCAGTCGCCCCCGTGGGCTGGTTGCCGCTGAGACCGGATCAGTCGCGATAAAGAACGCCCCGAGCAATGTTGCGCCACTGAACAGATGGAAGCCGGCACCGGGGTGCGCGCCGGAACTTGCGAGACTGTCGATGGCTGCCGGAATCAAGACGCCCGTAAGCACGGCCACTGGAATGTGCCAGCGGATCACGCCGCGATACAACAACCACCCACCCGCGAGCGCGATGAAGTTGCCGATCCACTCCCAGCCGGCGCCGCCAAAATCGCCGAACATCGGATTTGCACGCATCTCGGCAAACACTTCGCTTTCGCGCATGCCGATGCGTACGCGGTCCAGCGGTGTTGCTTGCGAAATGCCGTCGAGCGTGAGCGCCGCAGGCCACTCACCGGTGAAGATATAGCCGAGTTTGGCAAACGTGTCGGGTCTCACGTAGTCGATGTCACCGAGGCTTGGCGGTAGCCAGGTGCTCATTTCTACCGGAAACGACACCAGTGCAACGGCGTAGCCGACCATCGCTGGGTTGAACGTGTTAAAGCCCAGCCCACCGTATGCATGTTTCGCGACGAGAACCGAAAACCCGCATGCGACGACGGTAACGTACAACGGCAAGTAGGGCGGCAATGCAAACGCCAGTAGCAATGCGGTCAGGCAAACGCTGTAGTCGGTGATCGAGCTGGCAACCGGTTGCTTGCGCCAATGCAGCGCCAGCGCCTCGAAACCGATGCAGGCCACAATGCACACTGCAATATTGAACAAGATGCCCCAACCGAAGAAAAACACGTAGACAACGATCGCCGGGACTAGCGCCAGGCACACCTCGCGCATTATTGCGCCGACGCCCGTAACAGGGCGCAAGTACGGCGTTAGGGCAGAGGCAAAACGCATTACTTGTCGCCGTCCTTTTTCGGTGCTCTTGCAAGAATATCGGCAATGGCGTCGCGACTTGCTTTGTCTTTTAGTGCCGAGATTTCCTGCGCCGACTGCGCCTCGGCTGCAGCGCTGCGAGACTGGCGTTCTTCGTAGCGCGCCTTCGCGCGGTCCGCGCGTTCGCGTTCGTAGAGTGCCAGTTTCGCGTCGCGCTTGGCATCGCGGAACGACTGTGTGAGACCGATATGGCTGGGACAGACAAGGTCACAGCAACCGCATTCGATGCAGTCGTTCAGACCCATGCTGAGCAATCGTGCGTTGTCGCCGAAATGATGTTCGCGATGCATTTGTTGCGGTTGCAATTGCACCGGACAAATCCGCGCGCACTCACCACAGCGAATGCACGCCCGCTCTGGTTCTTTCGATGTGCGGATTGCCGGACCCGTTGCGATCAGACAGTTGCAGCTTTTGCCGACCGGCATTGCATCATCGTTGACGGAAATGCCTGTCATCGGCCCACCCATGATCAGTCGCTCAGCGGCGTCGGTGTAGCCACCTGCTTGTGCGATCACATCGGCGATCGGTGTGCCCAGCCGCACATCGTAATTGCCAGGCGTCGCGACGCCCTCACCCGTAATCGTGACGATCCGCGAAATGAGTGGCATGCCGGTGAGCGCGAGCGCCGCGACACTCGCAGCGGTAGCGACGTTGTGCACTAAAACACCCGCATCGCTGGGGAAGCCGCCACTAGGTACTTCACGGCCAGTGATCAGATAGACCAGTTGGTCCTCACCACCGGATGGGTACACGGTCGGGATACGCACCAGTTTCAACCGATCATCGCCATCGACACTGGCAGCCGCCGACAACGCATCCCAACTTTCGGGCTTATCGCTTTCAACGCCGATGATGCATTGGCGCATGCCTAAAGCATGCATCAAGACACGGGTGCCATAAAGAATGTCGCTGGCACGTTGGCGCATCAGCGCATCGTCGCAACTGATGTAAGGCTCGCACTCGACACCGTTGAGCAGTAGCGTATCGATACCCGAGGCAACCGCTTGGTTGAGTTTCGCCAGCGTTGGAAACGCCGCTCCACCCAGACCGACGATGCCAGCTGCGCCGATAGCGTCGCGAATCGCTTCGGGTTGCATGCCGAATGGGTTAGTCAGCGGTGTGAGTGCGTCGTAATACGTGTCGCGGCCATCACTGTCGATGACGATGCATTGTGCCGAGGTATTGTTTCTATCGGCTACCGGGCGTTCGTCGATTGCCACGACCGTGCCTGAGGTCGGCGCGTGTACATTAGCGCTGAAAGGTCCGTTGGCCGTGCCAATGCACTGACCGGTGTGCACGGTATCGCCCACCGCTACAGTCGCGCGAGCAGCGGCTCCGGCGTGTTGGCGTAACGGCACAATCAGTTGCGGTGCGATAATGGCCGCATGGATGTCGCCCGTTGCCGATTGCGCTTTGAACGAGGGTAGGCGGATGCCCCCGGGCAAACGAAACAGATTTTCTGTTGGCGCTGCAGTCATCGCGTCACCTGTTGCGTGGCTACCATGCTAATGCAGTCTACCGGGCAGGGCGCGATACAAAGCTCGCAGCCGGTGCACAAATCGCTGACGACCGTGTGCGTGAAAGGGTGGGCGCCAACGATGGCGTCAACCGGACATGCCGGCAGGCAGCGCGCACAGCCAATGCACTGCGACTCGTCGATGACAGCCACGCTATCCACCGTGACCGGTTCAAGTGTGCTGTCGAGTGCCATCGTATCGCGGTTGAGTAGTTTGGCGAGCGCCAGAATTGTCGCATCGCCACCGGGCGGGCAACGATTGATCGGTGCCTCGTGCGCCGCAATCGCTTCGGCGTACGGTCGGCAACCGGCATAGCCGCACTGTGCGCATTGGGTCTGTGGCAACAGGGCATCAATGTTCTGAACGACGCTATTGGCATCGCCGGGCAACGAACGCGCCGCAACGCTGAGTGCAACGCCTGCGATCATGGCGATCAGCGCAATGATACCAATGGCAAGTAAGACCTCAGTCATTAGCTTTGACCCAGTCCGGCGAAACCAAGAAACGCAAGCGACATGATGCCTGCGGTTACCAATGCAATCGCCGAGCCGCGCAGCAATACCGGTACGGCTGCAGACTCAAGACGGTCACGAATCGCAGCAAAGAGCATGGTCACAAGGCCGAAGCCAAGCGCCGCGCCAAACCCATACCAAACCGACTCAAAGAAGTTGTTGGCGTTTTGAATATTCAACAGCGCTACACCTAAGACAGCACAATTCGTCGTGATGAGTGGCAAGTAGATACCGAGCATTTGCTCTAGCATCGGACTCGTTCGGCGAATCATGATTTCCGAGAACTGAACGAGTGAAGCGATGACCAAAATGAAGCTCAGTGTGCGTAGATAGGTGAGCCCGAACGGTTCGAGTAGCCATGTTTCTATGACGTAACTCGTCGCCGACGACACTGTGAGCACAAACGCCGTAGCAATCGACATGCCTAACGCTGTGTCCAATTGTCGTGTCGCGCCGAAGAACGGACACAAACCCAGAAATCGGGTTAGCACAAAATTGTTCACCAGCACGGTGCCAACGAGGATTAAAAACCACTCTTGCATCGTGCGTCGCAGCCCTAGTGCCGGGCGTCTTCCTGCATCGCGGCGACAGCTTTGTCGTCAACGCGCATCAGCATAGGTTTGAATTTCTCGATCCGAGTGCCAAGCAATGGGGTTGCGACATCCTCCCATTGCCAGTTGCTTTCGCCGAGCAGTGTCTGCGATTTTTCTGCTATCAACGGCAGCACGGGCGAAAGATAGATGGCGAGCGCTCGGAACAGATTGATGCCTTGAGTACAAATCAGCGGGACATGTTCGCGCTGGGCGTCATCTTTCGCCATGACCCACGGTTTGCGTTCATCGATGTACTGATTCGCAATATCTGCCAAACGCATGATCTCACGCATCGCTTTGGAGAATTCGCGCGCTTCATAGAGTGAGGCAATAGTGTCGCGTGCATCGGCGACCTCTGCATACAGTGCCGGTTCGTCGAGTCGATCAGCGAGCATACCGTCGTTGCCTTTGGTGATAAAACCGGCACAGCGGCTTGCGATGTTCACAACCTTGCCGACGAGATCGGAATTCACACGGGCAACAAAATCACTGAGGTTCAAGTCAATGTCGTCGATGCCAGGGTTGAGTTTTGCAGCGTAGTAGTAACGCAGGTAGTCCGGCGCCAAATGCGCAAGGTAGGTTGATGCGTTGATAAACGTGCCACGCGACTTGGACATTTTCTTACCATCGACTGTCAAAAAGCCGTGCACGAACACAGAGGTCGGTGTGCGCATGCCAGCGCCTTCCAGGACGGCCGGCCAGAACAACGTATGAAAATACATGATGTCTTTGCCGATGAAGTGGTACATCTCGGTGTCTGAGTCTGGTGCCAGCCATTCGTCGGTGTCGAACTGCTCGCGTTCGCCGAGTGCTTTGAAACTCGCGAAGTAGCCGATCGGTGCGTCCAGCCACACGTAGAAGTACTTATCGTCGGTGCCGGGAATGCGAAAACCGAAGTAAGGCGCGTCGCGGGAGATATCCCAGTCCTGCAAACCGGCGTCAAACCACTCGAGCAGCTTTTTGCGAACGCTGCCATCAATGCCGCTATTGCCAAGCCATGTCTTCAGGAACGATTCAAACTCGCCGAGCTTGAAAAAATAGTGGTCGCTGTCGCGATACTCCGGTGGCAAGCCGGACAGTACCGATACTGGATCAATCAATTCGTCCGGGCTATACGTCGCTCCGCAGTGTTCACATGAGTCGCCGTATTGATCCGGCGTTTTGCATGATGGACATGTGCCGCGCACGAAACGATCTGGCAGAAACATCGCCTCTTGCGCGTCATACGCCTGATTGATCGTCTTGGTATGGATGAGGTTGGCGGAAGAGAGTTTTGAGTAAATATCGCCGACGAGGGTTTCATTCTCATCGCTGTGCGTCGACCAGAAGTTATCGAATTCAATTTGGAACGCGGCGAAATCGGCTTCATGGGCTGCTTTGTAGCGAGCCACGAGTTCCGCTGGATCGATATTTTCGTTGCGGGCGCGGATCATGATCGGTGTGCCGTGCGCATCGCTGGCACAGACATAGTGAACTTCATGTCCACGCATGCGCTGAAAGCGCACCCAGATATCGGTCTGAATATACTCGACCAGATGGCCTAGATGGATATCGCCATTGGCGTAGGGGAGCGCGCTGGTGACGAGCAGGCGACGGGTATGCTGTTTCATCCCCGTATTATGCCATTGTTCAGGTGTTCTGCTTGACCGCTTGGAAGCGCGATTTGTTGATCGCTTTCTCGTACGCATCGCGGCCGGAAATCATCGCGACGTCGTAGAGCTCTTGTAGCGCGGAATCCATGGTTTTCATGCCCATGCTGCCGCCACTCTGGATGGCATTTTCGAGTTGGTCGATTTTACCCTGGCGAATCAGGTTACTGATGGCGGGCGTGTTTACCATGATCTCCAGCGCAGCCACGCGGCCTTTCTTGCCTTTGGTCGCGACTAACTGCTGAGAGACGACGCCGCGCAGCGAAGTGGACAACATTGTGCGGATTTGGCTTTGCTTCTCGTGCGGGAAGGAGTTGATGATCCGGTCGATCGTTGGCGCCGCGCCATTCGTGTGTAATGTACCCATCACAAGAATGCCCATTTCAGCGGCGGTGACGGCGATGCTGATGGTTTCCAGATCACGCATCTCGCCGACCAGGATCACATCAGGATCCTCGCGCATTGCGGAGTGCAACGAGCTTGCGAAGCTCGGGCTGTGGCGCCCCACTTCTCGCTGCGAAATCAGGCATCCCTTGCGGGAATGTACAAATTCGATAGGGTCTTCGATCGTGAGAATATGACCTTTGAGACGGTTATTGAGTTCGTCAATCATCGCTGCAAGCGTCGTTGACTTGCCGGAGCCGGTTTTCCCTGTCACAAGAATCAAACCCGCAGGCTGTCGACACAGGTTCCTGACAGCGGCAGGCATCTTCAAATCGTCAAGCGTCAGCGTCTTGGTTGGAATCGTTCGCAGCACCGCGCCCATGCCGTTCAGCTGGCGTAGCGCATTCACGCGGAATCGCGCCACGCCCGGAATTTCATAGGCGAAATCACAGCTATCGTTCGCTTCGAAGTCGCGTTTGGCGGTCGGCGTCATGATCTCGTACAAACAGTCGCTGACATGTGCTTGCGCAAGATCGGAATTGTTGATTTCGCGTAGCTCTCCGTGCACGCGAATGCGCGGTGGATCACCAGCCATGAAGTGCAGGTCGGAGCCTTCGGATTTGATCACCTCTTCTAGGTAGGTGTCGATTTTCCGGACGATGCGTTCTTCGGATGTTGGCATGTTGCGTGACCTCAGCCCGTCTTATCGTCAAGTTTTGGCAACAGGCCCGTGTCGGTCACGAACCGCTGGAACTTGCGCTTGTCATTGGCGTAGCGATAGGCGTCATCGGGATCAATGCTTCCGGCGTTAATCGCTTCCATGAGTGCCTGATCCATTGTCTGCATACCGACATCGGTACCGGTTTGCAGTTGCGCGCCTACCTGATGCGTTTGGTCGCTGAGTATCAGGTTAGCAATCGCTTTGGTGTTCACCAGGATTTCATGGATGCCTTTGCGGCCTTGCCCGCCAGGCGTTTTGACTAACACTTGCGTGACAACGGCTTTGAGCGATTGCGACAAAAAACTCTTGGTTTGTTCGCGCAACTCGCCTGGCAACGCATCAATGATGCGATCAATCGTCTTGACGGCACTCGTGGTGTGCAGCGTGCCGAGCACAAGATGACCGGTCTCGGCGGCAGTCATCGCCATTGAGATCGTTTCCATGTCGCGCATTTCACCGACCAGGATAACGTCCGGGTCCTGACGCATCGCTGCGCGTACCCCGGCCGCAAACGTTGGGATATGTGTGCCTAGCTCGCGTTGAACCACCTGGCTGCGTTTGCTCGGGTGTACGAATTCAATCGGATCTTCGAGGCTGATGATGTTCAGGTTTCGCGTTTGATTCAGATGGTTAATCATCGCCGCAAGCGTCGTCGACTTGCCCGTGCCTGTTGAGCCTGTCACGAGAACCATGCCTTGATGGTAGTCGCAGAATTGCTCAATCACGGCGGGCAGGCCAAGTGACTCAAGTGTCGGAACGACACCCGGAATACTCCTGAATACCGCACCAACGCCGGTGTCTTTGCGAAACAGATTGACCCGAAAGCGCGCAGACTCGTCTGTGACGTAGGAAAAATCCAGGTCATTGCCTTCGGCGAACACTTTTTGCTGCGACTCTGTGAGGATCTCGGCGACATAGTTGTTGAGTTCTGCGTCGCCGAGCTCGCGAAATTTGATCGGCATCAGGTCACCGTTCATGCGCAGCATCGGCGGTACACCAACGGCAAGGTGGACGTCGGAACAGCCTTGCGCCAGACCCAATTTCAAAAATGCATCAATACGAGCCATAGACGTCCTGAATTCAATCTAAATGGAGATCGCGTCGAGTGATTCGCGCACATCAATCATGCTTTGTGGCCGACCGTCTTTGTCGACCGTCATGAGTTTGCTGACCAGACCGGCAAGATCGTCAGGGATTTTGTCGTTGAGTTCCTGACACTGCGCCGCTTTGCCCTGCACATGTTGATACATGACGGACATGTGGTCACCGCGCGTGTAGGGCGGCGACCCGGTAATCATCTCGTACAAAATGACACCCAGGCTGTAAATATCGGCAGTCTCTTCGACTTTCTTGCCGAGAATCTGTTCTGGCGCCATGTATTTTGGCGAGCCAATGACATAACCGGTCTTGGTCAACTGCGTGTCGCCACTACTGGCTGCAGCCGCAACCCCGAAATCCACAATTTTCAGCAGGCCAGACTCATCGATCAGAATGTTGGCGGGCTTCAGGTCGCGATGGATCACGCCTGCCGTATGTGCCACCGACATACCTGTCGCGATGTCGCGCGCATAACCAATCGCTTTGGAGAAACCCATGGGTTTTTCAGCCGCAATTTCGGCGCCGAGCGTGTGCGAATCGAAATACTCCATCGAGATCGCGTAATTGCCTTGAATATGCAGGAAATCATAGATCCGGATGACATTCGGATGGGTAATACGACGGGAGAATTTCAGCTCATGGACGAAGCGTTTCATCATCTCTTCGTCAGAGGAGACGTTCGGGTTCAGGAATTTGAGAATCAGCTCTTCGCCAACGACGGTGTCTTCCATCAGCAGTACCGTGCCGAACGCACCCTTACCGATGCGTTTGACGTAGCGATAGCGATTCTCAAGCATGGCGCCTGGTTCGAGCGTCGAGATATCCAGCGGCAAGCCTGAGCCTGCGGTAGGCGCGAGGTCCTGCATGACTTTCTTCGCTTCCTCTTCGTTGATGAGTAGCGTTTGTGCCTGACCTTCTGTCAGTTTCTCAGCCTTACGGTCCTGTTCGCGGACCGCTTCAGAGAAGCGTGTTTGCAGTGTTTCCAGCGCAAGATCGGCGGCTTCAGCGAGCTGCTGGTCATCCGAGCCCTGAATTTGCACGAGCTTCTCGCGCACGGCCGGTACGTCAGTCTCATTGACGAGGTTAGCGATTGCTTTCATCGCTTCGACCCGAATTTCGCGACCACCCTGATTCATCATCGGCGCGATTTTCGCCGCTACCTTGGCGTCGCCGAGCTTACCGAGTGCTCGTACAACGGTCGGGTCGGATTTTTCGTGCTTGCCGAGCATTCCGGCCAGCACTGGCACAGCACGCGTATCCCCGATTTCCGCCAACGCATCTACCGCGCGCTCGCGAACCCACCAGTCGGCGTCGTTCGTTGCTTGCATCAGTTGCTCGAACGCTTGGGGGTCTTTGGTTGCGTTGAGAATTTCGATAGCCGCGCGGCGGATTTCCTGATCTTCATCTTTGATCAGGCGCATAACGGCCTGCACAACGCGCGGACCACCAATGTCTGCGAGTGCATCGGCGGCTCGAGAGCGTACCCACCAGTCATCGTCGCGCACGGCATTTAGCAGGTCTTTAATCGAATCCGGCGTGCCAACCTCGTTGAGTACTTCGACGGCTGCGCGGCGGGCGAACTCATTCTCGTCTTTCAGCGCCGGGATCAAATGACGGATCGTATCCGGGTGGTTGAGTTTTACGATGACCTCGACGGCCTTGTTTTGAACGTCGACATCAGTATCCAGCAACAAAGATGCGATTAATTCGATATTGCTCGCCCCGTCCATGCGGCTCAGAGCGGTTAAGGCCGCCTGGCGGATCATCTTGTTGTTGCTGCGCAGCTGATTTTCCAATGCGCTGGCAACGTCAGTGCGCTTGAAGCGGCTCAGTATGTCAATGATATGGATACGGACCAGCGGGTCTTTGCCAGTAAGGCGCGCGAGCAAATCCGGCACTTGGTCTTCACGGACCACATTACCGATCATGCGAAACAATACGGACTGTTCGTTAGGTCCGAGCTCGTACGCTTTGTTGAGCATCGCAGGAACGCTCAAGCGCTCCTTGTGGGTATTGATGACTTCCAGCACAGCGCCGGTTGCGATGTCTTCTTCGTCGAGCAACCTCAGAATCGCGCTAGGGTCGACGCGCTGACTGCTGGAGAGTGCCCACGCAGTTCCCGATACGACGCGTTGGTCGCCGTCAGATAAGCCCGGGACGAAATCGGGTAGTGTTTTGGTGTTGGCAAGCTCGCTCAACACATCGACCAGCGCCATGGTCTGTTTCTTGTTGGCGCCTGCCAACGCGTCCGTAATGCGCGGTATCGCACCACCACCGAGCTTCTTGAGTTTTTCGATGGCGCGCTCGGACTTCGGCTCATAGATGTCGTCGCTGGACATCAATTGCTCGATAAGTCGATCTGCTTTGTAGGCGCTGAGGAACTTCATTGAAGGTTTTTTATGCCACCGGTCACACACGTATAAAGCACAGAGCTGTTCTGGCTACTTCGAATGTCTCAAGCGGTGGAATATCTTTGAGTTATGTCTCCTTAGAACAAGATGATTATGCCATAACGCAGCTGTCGCCATCGTCTATCAAGTGCGAGTTGCGTCACATCTGTGGCTTGGCTCGCATCGGAAAATGTGACGGCTCTCTCAATTCGGCTACACTGCCGCGCTGATGCTGGTCGTAACTCGAGTTCAGGTGTGGACAAAACTTCCTTAAATGGTCTGTTGGATGCGTTACGACAGACGCCGTTGCCGGGTAGCGGCGATACGTTAGGCGCGCTCAAGACGGCGATTCATTTCGATGCCGACACCAATACAGCGCAGATCACCTTGCCGATTGCTTGCCAATCGCTGCACGATACGTTGCGCGGCGAGCTGCAAACGCGCGCGCGGGCGCACGTGGACACCGACATTGACGTTGCGATTACGACCGATATTCCGGCGTTCGGCGTTCAGCGAAATCTAAAGCCATTGCCGAATATCAGTAATGTCATTGCGGTTGCGTCGGGGAAGGGTGGTGTTGGCAAATCCACAACGGCTGCAAATCTTGCGTTAGCACTGGCGGCGGAAGGCGCCCGAGTCGGTGTCCTTGATGCGGACATCTACGGTCCCAGTATGCCGCGCATGTTTGGGCTCATCGGCGAACGACCCAGTGCTGTGGACAACAAGCGCATCACGCCACTCAAAAACCATGGCGTCAGCGTGATGTCGATCGGCTTTTTGGTCGACGAAACGGCGCCGATGGTGTGGCGCGGTCCGATGGTGACATCGGCGCTCAACCAGCTATTGCACCAAACAGACTGGCCAGCGCTTGATGTACTGATCGTCGATATGCCACCGGGCACCGGCGATATCCAACTCACGTTGTCGCAGACCGTGCCCGTCGCGGGCGCAGTCATCGTCACGACGCCGCAGGATATTGCGTTGTCAGATGCGCGCAAAGGGCTTGAGATGTTCCGCAAAGTCTCTGTGAATGTGCTTGGCGTTATCGAGAACATGAGTCTGTATATCTGCGGGCACTGTGGCACGCCGGCATCATTGTTCGGCGAAGGCGGTGGTCAGCGTCTGGCTAACGACGCCGGAACGCAATTGCTCGGCGAGTTACCATTGGCGCTGGATATTCGCCAAGCTGCTGACAGTGGGTGTCCGACGGTAGCCCAAGCCCCGGACAGCGAATTTGCCCGCCATTATCGACAAATCGCTATTTCAGTCGGTGTCGCGCTTGCGCGCACCCGTAAAGACTATTCGGCCGCATTTGGCCACATCGTTGTAGAGGACACGTAATGACTATCAAATCTGATCGCTGGATTCGCCATATGGCGCAGACAACCGACATGATTTCACCGTTCGAACCCGGACAGGTTCGCGAGTCGAACGGCAACAAGCTCGTGTCTTACGGCACCTCAAGCTACGGCTACGATGTTCGGTGTTCTAACGAGTTTAAGGTATTCACCAATATCAACTCTGCCGTGGTTGACCCTAAAGCGTTCGATGAGAACAGCTTTGTCGACATGCATACTGATACCTGCATTATCCCGCCAAACTCTTTCGCGCTTGCGCGGACCGTTGAGTACTTCAAGATCCCGCGCAACGTTCTGACAATTTGCCTTGGCAAATCGACGTACGCACGCTGCGGCATCATCGTCAACGTGACGCCGCTCGAGCCTGAATGGGAAGGCCATGTCACGCTCGAATTTTCGAACACGACAACACTGCCGGCAAGGATCTATGCCAACGAGGGCGTTGCTCAAATGCTATTTTTTGAGTCAGACGAGGCGTGCGAGGTGTCTTACAAAGATCGCGGAGGTAAGTATCAAGGGCAAACCGGCGTGACCGTGCCGCGTGCCTGACGTTGCTTAACTGAGCAAGTCGTGGTCACTGGCGATGACGGGCTCGTTGAGTGGTTCTCCGTCCATAAAAACACGATCACCTTCACAGCGCAGGCGTCCTTCGGCAAGCCAACGCACAGCGATTGGGTAAATGACGTGTTCCATCGCTTGCACGCGTGAGGTCAACGTCTGCGCCGTATCGGCAGGGCTGACGATGAGTTGGGCCTGAATCACCGATGGGCCGGCGTCTAATTCTGCACTGACGAAATGCACCGTGGTGCCGTGCGACACGTCGCCGTTTTCAAGGCATCGCTCGTGCGTGTTGAGGCCTTTGTATTTGGGCAGTAGCGCCGGATGAATGTTAAGCATTCGGCCTGCGAACTGATCGATCAGCGCACCGCGAATGATGCGCATGAAGCCTGCCAGAACAATAAGGTCCGGATCGAAGTCGATCACCGCTCTGGCAAGCGCAGCGTCGAACGCGTCGCGCGAGTCGAAATCACTGCGCTCGACGACGGTGGTTGGCACGTCCGAGTCGGCAGCCCGTTGTAAGCCAAACGCGTCAGGTTGATCACTGATGACACCGACAATGCTGCCAGGAAATGCGGTGCTTTTGGACTGATCCAGTAATGCTTGCAAGTTGGACCCGGAGCCGGAGATCAGAACGACAATGCGTGTATCGGGTTGCATGGCGTTATTGCCAGATGACGCCGTCGCCGGCGCTTACCTGTCCGAGCTCAAACACGGCTTCGCCAGCGGCTGTCAACGTGGCGGTGGCGAGTTCGACATCTTCCGGCGCGACAATGACAACCATGCCGATGCCGCAGTTGAACGTTCTCAACAGTTCGTCCTGCGCAATATTCCCGCCGTGTTGCAGCCACGCGAATCCCGGGTGCATCGGCCAGGCATCACGTTGCAGTGTGGCGGCAAGTCCCGCCGGCAAGACACGCGGGACGTTCTCGGTCAGGCCACCGCCGGTAATGTGTGCAAGGCCGTGTACTTTGATCGCTGCGGTGAGCGCCAGAAGCGACTTGACGTAAATGCGCGTTGGCGTCATGAGCCAGTCAGCCATGGATTGACCGTTCAGCGTGGTGTCCAGCGCGCCCGGGGTCTGATCGACAATGGCACGTATCAATGAGTAACCGTTGGAGTGGGCACCGCTCGAGGCCAAGCCGAGGATAACGTCGCCTGCGGACACTCGGCTGCCGTCCAGCAGATCGCTCCGATTGACAGCGCCCACGGCAAACCCAGCGAGATCGTAGTCGCCCGGTTGATACATGCCCGGCATCTCTGCGGTTTCGCCGCCAATCAACGCGCAACCGGCTTGCTCGCAACCATCGGCAATGCCGCTGATGACGCTTGCGGCCATCTGCTCATCCAGCGCGCCGGTTGCGAAATAGTCGAGAAAAAACAAGGGTTCGGCGCCGCTGACGACGATGTCGTTGACGCACATGGCAACGAGATCTATGCCGATGCCTGCATGAGCGCCTGTGGTACGCGCGAGCATCAGCTTGGTGCCGACACCGTCTGTACCAGACACCAACACCGGCTCGCTGAAGCGCGCCAGATCCAGCGCAAACAACCCCCCAAAGCCACCAATACCGCCCATGACTTCGGGGCGGTGTGTGCGCTTGACCCGCTCGCCAATCGCATCAACCAGGCGATTGCCGGCATCGATATCCACGCCGGCATCTTTATAGGTGAGGGCGGGTTTGTCCGTCGCTTTATTCATCCGCGAATTATTTCACAGCGTGACGTGCCTGCGTTAGCCGATATAATCAGAATATGAACGTAAAACGCGAAAGCCTTTCTGTAGTGATTTTCTGCTCGTTGCTGTTCTGCCTTGGTGGCACAGCGCATGCGGTCTCAATGCCGGACTTGTACACGGCGGAAGTCGCCTTTGATACGCAACGCCGCGACGGCCGACAACGCGCATATAGCGATGCGTTGGCAACGGTTTTGAGTCGTTTGACGCCGGCTGTTGCTGATGCGCGGCGCGTCGAAGCATTCGCGAAACCGGGGCAGTTTGTGCTTGGCTACCGCGAAACGGGCGATCAACGCATGTGGGTGTCGCTGGACGGCATCGCAATCAGCGCCGAATTGCGCGGTGCGGGGTTGCCCGTTTGGGGTAGCGACAGACCGTTGACACTGGTCTGGATGGCGCTGGAGCGCAACACCGGCGAGAGAGAGCTGGTGGGCGCTGCTTCTGCACCGGGTGATACACAAGCGAATGACGTTCTGGTGGCGCTCAGACGCGACCTGATGAGCAGTGCCTCGGCCTACGGAGTCCCACTGCGCTTTCCTGTTCTAGATGATCGGGACCGCGCTGCCGTTCAGGACAGTGACATTTGGGGCGGGTTTTCCGAGGTTATTGTCGAGGCATCGCGCCGCTATCGCGCGGACAGTGTGTTGATCGGTCGCGTGCGCGAAGCGGCGCCTGATGACATTCGCTGGAGCTGGGCATTTGCAGGTGAGTCCGAGCGCTTCCGCGGTGAGTTGCCGGTAGCGGTGCGCCGTGTCTCGCAGCGTTTGCTTGAGCAGTTTGCGAGTAGTCCTGGTGGCTCATTGAGCGTCAAGGTGCACGTTGTCGGTATCGATGGCATGGACGGTTTTGCGCGGATCAGTCGTCTGCTCAATACGCAGAGCCTTATCCAGCGAATTGATGTCGTCGCTGTTCGGGCAGACGCGATTGTCTTTGACATCGATTCGCTCACCACACGCACCCGTCTGGCCGAGTTGTTATCCGGCAATTCGCTGGAGCAAATCGAACCTCTGGAGTCGACGATACCGAGCGCGGATCCGTTCAGCAGTGCTGATTTGCACTTCAGAGTGCGCAGCGGCGCGGCGCCGCGTTTGTAATGCCGATGCGCGCTGCCGGTTTGCGATGGGTGCCGAACGCAATCTCGCTCATGCGAATCGCAATGGTGCCATTGGTGCTGGCATCGATCGCTACTGAGCGTCACTCATTGGCAGCGGGACTGTTTTTTGTGGCCGGTTTTTCCGATGGGCTTGACGGTTTTCTAGCGCGTCGTTTCGGTTGGCACACCGAGTTAGGCGCTATTCTGGATCCGATAGCGGACAAGCTGCTGCTGATCGGCACGTTCTTCGTGCTCGCGTTAACCGGCATTGTGCCGGCGTGGCTTGCGATATTGATCATCGCGCGCGATCTCGTGATTATGCTCGGCGCGATTGCCTATCATTTTCTGTACGGCGACCTCGAAGGCAAGCCGTCCCTCGTGAGCAAACTGAACACTGCCTTGCTACTGTTGTACGTTATTTTTGTGCTGCTGAGATCGGCGCAACTGCTCCCGGCGGCTGTGCTGGAGCATCCCGCGCTTGCTTCAGGTTTGCCGGGTTTGCTGGTTGCAACCCTCGTCATCAGCACGCTTGGTTATATGCGTGAATGGATCATCCGCGCGAAGGAACACCGCAAATGACATTAGAAACTCGCATGCTCTGGCTCGGTGGTGTTGGTCTTGCCGGTCTGCTGCTGTACTTGCTGTCCCCGGTGCTAACGCCATTCATCGCCGCGGCGTTGCTGGCTTACGTCGGTGATCCCCTCGCAGATCGTCTGCAGGCGATGCGCATGCCACGACCGATGGCCGTGCTGAGTGTGTTCGTGCTCACGTTCCTGGTGCTCGCAGGACTGGTGTTGTTGCTTGTGCCGCTCGTGCGCTCGCAGGCCAGTGCCTTGTTGGATGTTCTGCCGCGCTACATTGAGCTGCTGGAAAATCGTGTCTGGCCGCACATTGCGCAATATGTTCAGCCCGAAGGTGACGACACGAAGCTCGGTCTGACTGCGTTGCTGGAACAGTTCGGGTCAACAGCTGGCACGATCGGCGGCGGTATACTCGCGTCGCTGTCGCGCTCTGGCAGCGCCTTGCTGACAATGGTCGTCAATCTTGCGTTGATTCCGATCCTGACGTTTTACCTGTTGCGTGATTGGGACACGATCATCGCGCGCATTGGTGCGTTGATTCCATCGGCAAACCGACCTGCCGTGTTGGATTTGGCCAAACAAACCGACAACACACTGGCGGCTTTTCTACGCGGTCAGCTGATGGTCATGATCGGCCTGGCTGTTATGTACACCGTGGGTCTGTCTCTTATCGGGTTGCAGTTTGCACTGGCGATCGGTGTCGTCGCCGGGTTGGTGAGTTTCGTGCCATACCTGGGTTTGATCTTCGGTATCGGATTGGCCGGTCTTACCGCGATTAACGCACCCGACGGCGGCCCGCTATTGCTGCTACTGGTCATCGCCGTATTCACCGCGGCGCAATTTATCGAAGGCTCCGTGCTGACGCCAAAGTTAGTCGGCGATCAAATTGGTCTGCACCCGGTACTCGTGATCTTCGCCGTCATGGCCTTTGGTCAGTTGTTTGGCTTTTTCGGCATCCTGCTGGCGTTACCCGCGGCTGCAGTGATCGCCGTGTTCGTTCGCTATGCCTATGATAATTACCTGCGCGAACACCCCGAAGCCGCCGAGTTTATCGAAGCGCACGATGGCGTCGCTGACGGCGCGCCGCAAGCGGATACCGACCACAGTGGGGACGACAGCGCGTCGGACACGTCAGCCGATGCGAGTGCTTCGCAAAAAACACCACCCGATGCGCCCGAGTGATCGCTCGCGGCAGATACCTCTGCCTGTCTCATTAGCCGTAGAAGCGCGCTTTCAGACGTACTATGCCGGTGCTAACGCGTCGGCCATTGCAGCGCTGCAAGACTTACCTTCACCGGGCATTTGGCTTGCATCGCAAGTCGGTTGCGGACGCAGTCATTTGTTGCAGGCCGTAGCGGCATCCCATCCGGCAGGTAACGCCATGTACTTGCCTCTGACTCGTGAGCTGCCAGCCGCGTCAATCACCGGCTTTGCGGTAGATGCAGTCGTCTGTCTCGACGACGTGCATGTGGTTGCGGGCGATGCTGCCTGGGAACAGGCGCTGTTTGCATTGTACGAGACGCTATTCAGCGGTGGTGGTCGATTGTTAGTGAGCGCGGATGACCGGCCTGCGCAAACCGGGTTCGTATTGCCTGATCTTGTTAGTCGGTTTGCATCGCTTGCGTTCTACCAACTACAGCCGCTCAGTGACGATGCGCTGATTGACGCATTGCAACTGCGGGCTCGTTTCCGTGGTCTTGAGTTGCCGGACGCCGCCGCGGCGTTTTTGATCAAGCGATTGCCACGCGAGCCAGCTGCATTGTTTGAATGGTTGCGCAAGCTCGATCTTGAGTCTTTGTCGGCGCAGCGGCGACTGACCTTGCCATTCGTGCGCGACACGCTCGCAAAGCTGCTCGAGCAATAGGGTCTTGCAGTGCTACGGCTCGTCGGGTTTCGGCGGGGCCGGCATCGTCCGAATAGCGGGAATCAGCAAAAAGAAAGCGGCCAGAGACACGACGGCTAACGCGCTTGCCGTTGCAAAGCTGTCCGGGTTGGCGATCGCGTCCATCAGCCCGAGGCTTGCGTAGCCGACCGTTCCCAGCAAGGCGAGCAGGAACGCATTGCGCGTTGGCGCGCGCAAGCCGGGCAGCAACATCACAAACGGTGCTAGCAAAATCAGCCAAGCGATCACGTGCACTGACTGTCGCGCATCCCACAGCCAAAACGTGGTCATGGCCATCAGCGCGAGCCAGGAGGCAATGCCGATCATGCGTCGTCGCTCTGCGCTGATCATTCGTCGAACAAGCGCACGGCGATGTCGGCAACGCGGCGTCCGTGCGCAAATGCCAGTTTGCGCTCGGCGTCCGTTAATCGTCCGGCTTGGTCGCTGCCGGCGACCTGGCTGGCGCCGTACGGTGTGCCGCCAGACTGAGTGGTTGTTAACTCAGGCTCGCTATACGGGATTCCGGTAATCAGCATGCCATGGTGCAGCAGTGGGATGGCCATGCTGAGCAACGTCGACTCCTGGCCGCCGTGCATGGATGTCGACGACGTAAACACGCCGCCAGGCTTGCCACTTAGCGCTCCGGAAAGCCATTCACCACTTGTGCCATCGAGAAAATATTTCATTGCCGATGACATGTTGCCGAACCGGGTGGGGCTGCCGATAAGCAAGCCGTGGCATTGCGCGAGTTCCGTTCGGCTGACATACGGCGGGCCGTCTTCTGGAACAGCAGCGATGGATTTTTCGCTCTTTGCCGAGACCGGCGGCACGCAGCGTAGCCAGCTTTCGGCGGCGCTGACCGAGTCAACGCCGCGGCAAATTTCGCGCGCAAGCGCCTCGGTGGAGCCATGTTGGGAATAAAAAACAACGAGTATTGGATGCATGTTTATAAGTATGCCAGCAAAAAGGTCATGTTGGCCAAGCGCTTGCATTGCTTGACGGTCGCCGTCTGCGCTTGGTAGCTTTCGCCGTTATGAGACGCAATACTCGATTCTTCAGCGCCGCATTGGCGGCTATCGTGTGCCTGGCTTTGAACGCTTGTGCTTCGGTACCGCCGCCGATTCAGGACATGAGTGATGCGCGCCTGGCCATCGGTGCAGCACGTGATGCAGGCGCAGCGAAACATGCGCCAGTGATGCTCGAGGACGCAACGATCTTGCTGCGTAGTGCCGAGCAAAATATTGAGCGTCGCGCTTACGCGGCTGCGCGTCGTGATGCAAAGCTCGCCAAATCGATGGCGACCGATGCGCGAGTGGCGGCTGAGTCTGCCAGCAATAAGCAACCTCGCGCGACGGAACAACCGCTCAAAGAGTAATCAGTGCGCCGCGCGCATTGCTAACTAGCGCGAATGCCACCTGCGGCGCAGACGATCCAGTACTTTCCCTGAATATTTACGGCTACCAAGGCTGCCGTTGTAGCGCGCCAGGGCTCTATGTAAGTTGCCATTCTCGCGATCATAGTAGTGGCGCAGAATGGTGCACCCCATGCGGATGTTGGTATCGATATCGAACAGACTGTCGTTAGGAGCGCCAATCTCGTCTAACCAGAAAGGCATGACTTGCATCAATCCTCTGGCGCCTGCGTAGGAAATCGCGAAGCGATCGAAATTGCTTTCGACCTCCATAACCGCCAGCACCAGTTCAGGCGGCAAATCCACGCGTTTGGCCTCGCGATGTACGCCTTGCAAAATCTGGATGCGTTCGTCTGCGTCTTTGACGCGTTTGCCAAGCCGATCTGACATGTCCTTGAGCCAGACTTCGGCCGCAAACCGATCTTCGAATGTGGTCGCCTGCTCGGCCGCCAAACGCAGTGCTTTGGCAAGCTCGGCGTCTGGCGTTGTTGATTTGGCTGCTAGCACCGGACCGGCAAGCAGAGCCAGTATCGCCGTACCTATTGTGATGTATCGCCGCATACCATTACGTTAAATCAACCAAGCCCGATTCGCTTGAGAACTTCATCACGATTCAGCATTTCATTCGCCTCTGCGCTGCGCGCCCGATACTCGTAGATACCGTCTGCGAGCCCGCGTTCCCCGATGACGACACGGTGGGGTATACCCAGCAACTCCGCGTCGGCGAATTTGATGCCTGGACGAGCCGGACGGTCGTCCATCAGCACGTCAACGCCTTGATCAATCAGTTCTGCATACAGCGCATCCGTCGCATCAGCGACAGTTTGTGAGCGGTGCCCGTTAATGGGCACGAGAACCACGTGCCATGGTGCCAGCGGTTCTGGCCAGATGATGCCGTTCTCATCGTGGTTTTGCTCGATAGCGGCAGCAACCACACGGGTAATACCGATGCCATAGCAACCCATCGAAACCGCTACTGACTGGCCGTCTTCCCCTTGCACTGTTGCGCCCAGCGCTTCTGAGTATTTTGTACCTAGTTGGAAAATATGGCCGACCTCAATGCCGCGCGCGATTGACAGCGCACCTCCGCCATTGGGTGACGGGTCCCCGGCAACAACGTTGCGCAGGTCGACTGAGGATGTGTGTGGCGTATCTCTGTGCCAGTTCACACCTGTGAGGTGAACGTGTTTTTCGTTCGCGCCACAAGCGAAATCCGACAGTGCTGCGGCCGCGTGATCCACAAGCACCGGAATGCTCAGGCCGACCGGGCCCACCGACCCTGGCGGCGCGCCGGTTGCCGCAACCACGTCTGCTGGCTCGGACATCTTGAGCGGCACAGCGACGGCACTTTGCGCGGATGCTTTTACGGCGTTGAGCTCATGATCACCGCGCAATACCAATGCGACCGGTCCGTCAGTGCCATCGACAATCAGTGTCTTGACCATCTGATTTGGCGGCACAGACATCGCTGTACTGGCATCTTCGATCGTCTTTGCGCCCGGAGTTGCGACGCGCTCAATCTCTTTCGTTGGCGCCGCAGCTTGGGGTAACGCATGCGTTGGTGTCAGTTCGACATTGGCGGCGTAACCATCGTCATTGCAATACGCAATGGCGTCCTCTCCCGAGTCGGCCAGCACGTGAAATTCCTGCGAACGCGCGCCGCCAATTTCGCCACTGTCCGCATCGACCTTGCGAAAGGTAAGCCCCATGCGCGTGAACGCGCGGTCGTAAGCCGTGGCCATATCGTTGTAGCTGGATTCGAGCGACGCCTGATCGAGGTTGAACGAATACGCGTCTTTCATAATGAACTCACGTGAGCGCATTACGCCAAACCGCGGCCGTATTTCATCTCGAAACTTTGTCTGGATCTGATACCACGTCACTGGCAGGTCCTTGTAGGAACGAAGCTCCCGACGCGCGACATCCGTAATGACTTCTTCATGTGTCGGTCCGACGCAAAACTGGCGATCATGGCGATCGCTCATCCGCAGCAACAACGGCCCATATTGCTGCCACCGACCTGATTCTTCCCACAATTCGGCGGGTTGTACGGATGGCATCAGCAGCTCAAGTCCGCCAACACGATTCATTTCTTCGCGAACGATGGCCTCTACCTTGCGCAATACCCGTAACCCGAGTGGCATCCACGTAAAGATGCCCGACGTCAGGCGCCGGATCATGCCAGTCCGTAGCATCAGTTTGTGGCTGACGACCTCTGCCTCGCTTGGGTCTTCCTTAAGGGTTTTCAGATTGATCTGGGATACTTTCATGTCGGGTTCACGTTGATAATTGCCCGCGCATTGTAACGATCTACGCTTGCTCGCGGTACACTTGCCGCATGCAACGTCATTCCGCTTACGCCAAAGAAGGATTCTGGCTCTTCGCCGTCTGTGCCGTGATCGCGGTTGTCCTGGCGAAGTTTGCTGGCCCGTTTTGGGCGCTAGTGATGTTGCTACCGATGGGTTTGCTGATTGCCCTGTTTCAGGATCCGGTGCGCGACGTGCCGCTCAGACCGCTGGCCGTGTTGTCGCCCGTGGACGGCAAAGTCATTGATATCGGTTTATGTCGGTCTGGTTTGCTCGACCGGCAATCGCTCAGGATGCGCATCAAAGTCAATCATTTCGGTGCTTACACCGTCCGGGCACCGGTGGAAGGCAAGTTGCTCGATCCGCGCGATAACGTCTCCGAGGGTTCGCGACTGACCGGTCGTGGAGGGATGTGGCTGCGTACCGATGAAGGCGACGATATTGTCGTCACGTTCGTAGGTCGCGGTATTTTTGGTGTGCCAAAGTCATTCCGCCGGTATGGCGAACGCGTTGGACACGGCCATCGTTGTGCGTTCCTGCGACTGGCACCAGTGTGTGAGGTTTACCTCCCTGAGAATGCAATGCCACGGGTTCAGGTAGGTGACCCGGTATCGGCATCGGTCGATCCTTTGGCGCGCTTGCGGCGCGAAGAGCCATAACGGTGTTGCGCCCGTGATTGCTTTCAATATCGCCCGTCGCACAGACGGTTTGGCCGCTTTGCCTAGCGTTTGTCGCGCTTGAAAAGGAACGAATGCTCATAGCGTGTCTAACGCGCTTCATGGCAAACTTAACGAGCTCATGAATACTCCAGTGAAAGACGAAAAAGAACCTGTGCCAAAACGTGGCCGTGGCATTTACTTGCTGCCGAATCTGTTTACCACGCTTGCGTTGTTTGCAGGGTTCTATGCCATTGTTGCGGCCATTGACGGCAACTTCGTCGGGGCTGGTGTTGCTGTTTTCGTCGCGATGGCGATGGACGGACTGGATGGGCGTGTCGCGCGGCTCACCAGCACGCAGTCTGACTTCGGCAAAGAGTACGACAGCCTGTCTGACATGGTCAGCTTTGGTTTGGCGCCCGCTGTGGTTGTGTATCAATGGGGCGTTGCGCGCTTAACGGAATATTCTATCGCTTGGGGGCGTATCGGCTGGCTCGTCGCGTTCTTGTTCGCGGTAGCGGCGGCGCTGCGACTGGCGCGTTTCAATGCCGCGCCGCCATCCGTCGGCAAAGACTGGTTCCAGGGTTTGCCGAGCCCGTCCGCGGCGGCGCTCGTTGCTGCGTTCATTTGGCTGTGTGCGGATCATGACGTCGGCGGATTCCAAGGCTTGGTTGCCGCGTTTGTTGTCACGGCAACGGCAGGTGCGCTGATGGTGAGTAACCTTCGGTACTACAGCTTCAAGAGTATCTCTCTTGCCGGGCGCGTGTCGTTTGCGTATTTACTGTTAGTGCCTTTGATTATTGCGTTGATCTCAATACATCCGCCGCTCGTTCTGTTTTTGCTGTTCCTGGGTTATGCCGCGTCAGGTCCGGTGTTGTGGTTTATGGCGAGTGAGCCGTCACGCATCGCAGTGCTTGATGACGAAGATGATCTCGACGGTGACGAGCGGCACGCGGCTGGCGATGACAATCACAACGATGACGGTACCGATCACCGCGATGACTGACAGGCTTGAAGAAAATACGCGCAGAGCTTACTTGCGTGCGTTGGGCATGCCGGTCTGGATTGCGCGCGATGCTGTGCCATCAGACAGTACACCAGAGGGCGCAGATGTTGCGCTTGCTGTCGGCGGGCCAGCTACCGACGCGCCGACGCCTGTTGCTGACGTGTTGCCGAGCGACGCTGCCGGCGCTGATCGCAAGCCCGCGGATTCTGATGCGAGCGACATTTGGGCGCGTCTGGCTCATGACGTCAAGCGCTGCACGCAGTGTCGATTGCATGAAACACGCACCCAGGCAGTGTTCGGTAGCGGAGATCAACGCGCGTCCTTGATGGTTGTCGGTGAGGCGCCTGGGGCGGAAGAGGATCGGGTCGGCACACCCTTTGTTGGTCGCGCGGGCGACATGTTGACGGCGATGCTGCACGCGATCGGAATCTCGCGTGACGATGTGTACATCGCGAACGTGCTCAAGTGCCGTCCGCCACAAAATCGCGATCCGCGCCGCGATGAGCTCAGTCAGTGTCACGATTATCTGCAGCACCAGCTTGCGTTAGTGCAGCCGTCCGTGGTGATGGCAGTCGGTCGCATTGCCGCGCAGCGACTGCTGGATAATGACCTTCCGCTCGGGAAAATGCGCGGCGAGGAACATCACATTGGTGCGCGTCAGACACCGTTGGTCGTCACCTATCATCCTGCCTACTTGCTACGCACGCCTGCGCAGAAGGCGTTAGCGTGGCGTGACCTGAAGCGCGTCCGGGCGCTACTCGCGAGTGCGGCATGAGCGTTGCTGGCAGAACCTTTGAGGTGAGCGTTCGGCGCATGACGCACAACGATCTGCATGCCGTCAGCGAGATTGAACGGCAAAGCTATGGTTTTCCATGGAGCAGTGGCATTTTCCGGGACTGCCTGCTGGCTGGTTACCATTGCATGGTCCTCGATTCAGACCGCGAGATTCGCGCCTACGGGATTCTATCGGTCGCAGCAGGTGAGGCTCACGTGCTCAACATCTGTGTAGCAGCTGCGTTTCGTCGTCAGGGTTACGGCGTGCGGTTGCTACATGCGCTGATCGACCAAGCGCGTAAGTCACGAGTGAAGCGGGTGTTCCTTGAAGTACGGCCGTCGAATTTGTCTGCGACCAGCATGTACAAGGGTATCGGTTTCACCACCGTCGGCCGTCGTGTGGGTTACTACAAAGCCGCTAACGACACACGCGAGGATGCGCTCGTGCTTGGGCTTGATCTGTGAGCGCCGCAACTGCGTTGCAAACTGAAGTCGATCGTCGCCGCACGTTCGCGATTATTTCGCACCCTGATGCGGGCAAGACAACGCTGACAGAGAAACTCCTGTTGTTCGGCGGCGCGATTCAACTTGCCGGTACCGTGAAAGGGCGCAAGGCGAGTCGACATGCGACCTCTGACTGGATGAAGCTTGAGCAGGAGCGGGGCATTTCGGTGACGTCGTCTGTCATGCAGTTTCCGTTCGAAGGTCATGTCGTCAATTTGCTCGACACGCCAGGTCACGAAGATTTTTCTGAAGATACCTATCGCACGCTCACCGCCGTTGATTCGGCGATGATGGTGATCGATTGCGCCAAAGGTGTTGAGAAACGTACGATCAAATTAATGGAGGTGTGTCGCCTGCGCGATACGCCGATCGTCACGTTCATCAACAAGCTGGATCGCGAAGGTCGTGAACCTATCGAGTTGCTGGATGAGATCGAGTCTGTTCTCGGTATCGTTTGTTCACCGGTAACGTGGCCTATTGGTATGGGTCGTGAATTGCTCGGCGTCTACCATATTCCGGAAAACCGTATCTATCGCTATATTCCGGACGACAAACATCGCGCTGGCGATACGCAGGTGATTGATGATCTTGCTTCGGACGAGGCGCGCGAGTTACTTGGCGATCGCTGGCAAGACTTTTGTGATGAGATTGAATTGATTGAGGGCGTCTACCCGCCCTTCGAGCGCGAAGCGTATCTCGCGGCGACGCAGACTCCTGTGTATTTCGGATCGGCGATCAGCAATTTCGGTGTTCGGGAGTTGCTCGAAGGGTTTGTCGCCAACGCGCCACTACCCCAGCCGCGTGAAGCCGAGGAGCGTTTGGTTCAGCCGGGCGAGGAGAGCCTGACAGGATTTGTGTTCAAAATTCAGGCGAATATGGACCCCGGCCATCGCGACCGCATTGCGTTCATGCGCGTGTGTTCAGGCCGTTTCCGTCCGGGAATGAAATTAAAGAGCATGCGGCTTGGCAAGGACATCAAGATCCCGGAGGCGATTACCTTCATGGCCGCAGACCGGCAGCACACTGACAATGCCGTCGCCGGCGATATTATAGGCGTACACAATCACGGCACGATCAATATTGGTGACAGTTTTGCCGAACACGACGCCGTCAACTTTACCGGTATCCCAAGCTTCGCCCCGGAGATTTTCAGGCGCGCGATGTTGCGTGATCCACTGCGTCTTAAAGCGTTGAACAAAGGCCTTGCCCAGCTGTGTGAGGAGGGCGCGACCCAATTGTTCAAACCGCTGCGCAACAACGACTTGATTCTCGGCGCTGTTGGCATACTGCAGTTCGATGTCGTTGCCCATCGCCTGAAGGAAGAGTACGGCGTTGAGTGTCAGTTCGAGTCTGTAAACGTCTACAGCGCACGCTGGGTACACTGCAGTGATCCAAAGATGCTGGACGAGTTTCGACGCAAGGCACACGATAACCTTGCCGTTGATCATAGCGATGCACTGGTGTATGTGGCGCCAACCCGCGTCAACTTGCAGCTGACAGAGGAGCGCTGGCCTGATGTGGAGTTCCGGGCGACGCGCGAACTGTGAGTAGAGTCATGCGCCGACCGGTGATCGGCTGGGCGCTCTACGATTGTGCGAATTCCGCATTCGCGTTGTCAGTCATCACGACGTTTTATCCGCTGTTCTTCAGAAGCGCATGGAGTACGGGTGCTGATGCGTCTGATATTACCTCCCGACTTGCGCTAGGCACGGCGGCGGCGAGTTTGATCGTCGCCTTTATCGCGCCAGTGCTCGGCGCTATCGCTGACAAAGGTGGTAGCCGAAAACGTTTCCTGATGGGGTTCACGATTCTCGCCGCTGCCTCGACTGGCGGCTTGTTTTTCGTCGCGGCAGGCATGTGGCAGGTTGCGCTCGGCTTGTACGCGATGGCGCTGATCGGATTCTATAGCGCGAATACGTTTTACGATTCCCTGCTCATAGATATTGCAGCGAGACCTGAATTCGAGCGCGTGTCTGCGTTCGGTTTCGGTGTGGGTTATTTCGGCAGCGCATTGCTGCTCACATTTAATGTTTACATGGTGAGCAACCCGACGGTTTTTGGATTTGCAGATGCATCCACGGCAATACGGGCGGCATTCGTCGGAGTTGCGATCTGGTGGGCGCTGTTCACGATTCCACTGATGCTGCTGGTTAAAGAAACGCCTGGCGAGAGCCTCGGTTGGAAGCAATCAGTACGCGAGGGTTATCGCAGTCTGTGGTCGACACTGCGCAGTGTGCGGCAGTATCGCGAAGTCATGGTGTTTCTGGGCGCGTACTGGTTGTATATCGACGGTGTTCATACATTGATATTGATGGCTACCGATTTTGGCGCGCGGCTTGAGTTTGGACGCGAAGACTTGATCAAGGCCATCCTGATTACCAACTTTGTCGGCGCACCCGCAACCATCGGTTTTGGGTATATGGGTAAGCGCATCGGTGCCAAGCGCGCGATCTACGTTGGCATCAGTGTCTACATCCTGATTTCGTTGTGGGGACTGATGCTGGAAGAAGTCTGGCAGTTCTATGCGATGGCGATTGGTATCGGGTTTGTGCAGGGTGGTGTTCAGAGCATGAGTCGAGCTCTGTATGCGCGCTTGGTACCCGCTGAGAAAGCCTCCGAATTTTTTGGCTTTTACAGCATGCTGGGCAAGTTCGCGGCGATTCTCGGTCCCTTGATGATCGGCATTCTTGCGCAGTTCAGTGACGATCCCCGGGTGAGCATTTTCGCGATAGTGCCATTGTTTATCGGCGGGTTGTTGTTGCTCTCTCGCGTGCGGGTTGCGAGCGACGCCGCCAACGCCGGTTGAGTTTCCAGCCGATGTTGCCGAGTGTGGCAACGACGCGTTTACTGCGTTGCTGTTGACCCGCATAGCGCCAGTACAAATAATCATGCGTTATCTGGTGTATTCGCTGCGCATCGTCCGGAAACTGCTCGGCTGCACGTTTGGCGTACGCTAATGGTGCTTCGCCGGTGAAGCCCGGCAGGCCCAGTTTCCGCTGAAGTTTCAGATAGGAGCGATAGGCCTTATCGCGACGCGGTGGCAAGTGTCGATACCATAGCCACAGGCTGAGTGTCGTCATCAGCGAAACCAGCACGATTGCCATAATCGCCGTCAGGTCTTTCCAACCCGCGTCTTTCAACCCGAGCCGTTCCATCAGATTTTTTTGATTCTCCGGGCCAAAACCCAATACCCATTCGTCCCAGCGTGCATTCGCCATATCCCAAGCCAACTGCATGCGCTCGACCAATGGGACAGTAAAATTGCCCGGGCTACGTTCGCCGATTTGTCGCAGCGCCGAATCGAGATTGCGTTCGATACGCTCCGGCGCAACGGCGGCGGTTGGGTCGACGCGTATCCAACCTTTACCGGCAACCCAGATTTCGGTCCATGCATGCGCATCTGACTGGCGCACGATCCAATAATCACTCAATGAGTTTAGGGTACCGCCTTGATAGCCTGCGACCACACGCGCCGGGATGCCGGCAGCGCGCATCAAGAACGCAAACGCAGACGCGTAGTGTTCGCAGAAACCGCGGCGTGTCGAAAATAAAAACTCATCGACGGACTCGCGCCCGAGTGCGGGTGGCGACAACGTGTAGAAAAAAGGTTCTTCGGTGAAGTATTCAAGCACACGCGCGGCAAAGGCCTCAGGCGATCCTGCAAGGGCACTTTCACGCTCAGCGAACGCTCGGGCCTCTGGGTTGGAATCGGGCGGCAGTTGCTTGTAGATGCCCTGAGATCGGCGTGGCAGCGTCGCATTGGCACGATATTGGACGACGGAACGAACGCTGTATTCGAACAGATCGTCTACCGGTTTGCGGCGTTGCAGAGTTTGCCCGCCGGTGGCGTAGATGCCTTTTCCGCTCCAGCTAACCGGCATATCAAGCGCGTACAGCCAGTGTTGGTTGGTGGGCTCCATCGTGATCGTGTAGTCGGCGCGGTTACCGCGACGCGTGATCGTATCCTTACGGGCTTGCGTGAAACGCGGTTCATCGGCTGACCAACTGCGTCCGTCAAAACGTTGCATGATGATCGCCCGCCAATAGAGCTGTTGACGCGATGGCGGAAATGAGTCAAAGCGAACACGGAATGCAACCGCTTGCGATTCGCTCAGCGACGAAATGTCCCCAGGGCTCATCGTGCTGCTCAGCCCGGTATTCGCGCTGCCGGTTTGCGTGGGAATTGCCCAGAATGGCCCCGGAACGCGTGGAAACAGGATCCACATGGCAAGTAGCACGGGCAGTGCGAATGATACGGTTTTGATCGCTTCGCGCAGATACCATCGGCGTGGGCGCGGTGCACCCTGACGCGACACTGCCATCCACGCGGCCATCGCTAACGTGTAACTGCTGATCAGATAGACGATTGACCACAGGTGTTGTTCGTCAAGGAACGTCGCAAGGATCAGAAACAGACATATGAACAACACGACAAACTGGTCACGTTGAGAGCGTGTCTCAAGAAGCTTCAGCGCTGCCATGACGCACAACAATGCGCTGCCTGGGGCTACGCCATTGATGCTTCCATAAGTCTGCAACACACCGATAAAGCACAGCACGCCAATGGGTGTTCGCACCCATCCGGGTGTCAACCGTGCGCGACGCACCTCTCCCAACCAACGAACGAGCGCGCAGCCAACGATCAGTACGGTAATCCATATCGGTTTGGTCAGTACCTGCGGTGCGTAGGCGACTAGCAGCGCTGGAATGGTCCACGCAAGTGTGTGACGTAACCTTCCGTCACTATGCATGTGAGCTGACAGCCGTTGGCACTCTCGCGAGTGCATCAAGGCAGCGGTTTCGATGAGCGCTACCTCGGCCTGGTGCTATTTCTGAACCGCCAACCCGCAATCCATAATCATCGCCGCTGCTCGCAGCATCAAGCACCCACCGCGCCATAATGCCGAGCGCAGTTTCTGTATCGACGTTCGACAACGCGGCATCGTCAATCCAGGCGCGCGATGCGTTGCTGCCGCTAAAATGTCGCGACATCATCGTGTCGCTGCGCGCATAGGCTTTCCACGCGATTTTACGCGGTGAATCGCCAGGTTGATATTCGCGAAGACCGGCGAATTCATCATCCCCGCCGGTACCGTTTTCGCCAGCCTCATTACTTGCGGTTGATGGCAACGGCGGCGCGTTGTCGGCGGGTTTCGGCCAGACCAGAATCTCGCAGTCCATGTACAACCACGCCCACGTATGCAACAGCATCAATGGAAACGTCGTTTGCAGTCCGATGCGTTCGATGCGCAGCACGCCACGGGTTTGGGTTGGCATGTTCAGTCGAACCGCTCGCGATGTATCTGGCGGGATATCTATGCTGGCGCTGGTGTGCCGATTCAGTTTGCCGACGACGTCGAAGCGCGGGCTTGCCGACGGATTGTGTAATGTCAGGTCAAGCTGCGCAGTTTCGCCGGCGAACACGGACGTGCTGTGCACGCGCACCACTGTGATACCGGCAAGATTCTGATGGCAGCGGTGCATGCTGATCAGTCCGGTCGCCGCGACCATGAAGGTAAGTGCGAAGCCCATTGAGTTGTTGTAGTTCATCGCGCCTAACAACATGGCGAAACACACGAAGGCGAGTGTGATGCCCACGCGCGTCGGCAAGATGTAGAGACGTTTGGAGCGCAGCGTAAATGGCGCACTGTCCTTGCCCTGGCGTTTTTTGATCCAGCGCGACAGACGCTGCTCAAACGGCTTGCGTAGCGCGTTACGGGATCGCGACAGCGTCGAGAACATGTTGTGCGCGCTCTTGAGCCGTGCTGTGCGCTTTGCCAGAGGCTGATTGTAGTCGATGCCCGGCGACGGCGACGAAAACAGCTTGCAAGTCATCGGGGAAGACTGTGTCGCGACCTTTCACTACGGCATAAGCACGTGCAGCACCCGACAGGGCAATAGCCGCGCGCGGTGACAAACCCGTGATGAAGTCAGGCGTATCGCGAGTGTATGTGACAAGTGCCTGCAAATAGTCGAGGAGTGGTTCTGACAGCGTGACTTCAAGCACCATTTTTTGTAGCAACGTGAGCTGCTCGGCGTGCAGTGACGCCGGCATGTCATCAAGGCTGTCCGCCGGGCGATGACCGTTGAGCAATGCACGTTCCGACACTGCATCCGGGTAACCGAGCGCGATGCTCATCAAGAAGCGATCGAGTTGCGATTCGGGTAGCTCGAATGTGCCGATCTGATCAGCGGGGTTTTGCGTGGCGACAACGAAAAATGGCGATGGCAGCGCATGGCGCTCGCCGTCGACGGTCACCTGACGTTCCTGCATTGCCTCGAGAAGCGCGCTTTGCGCTTTCGGCGTGGCGCGGTTTACCTCATCGGCCAGCAGCATTTGCGTGAAGATCGGGCCT
This sequence comes from Pseudomonadota bacterium, assembly GCA_039815365.1. Classification (GTDB taxonomy): domain Bacteria; phylum Pseudomonadota; class Gammaproteobacteria; order Steroidobacterales; family Woeseiaceae; genus CALBPI01. Next base: position 43,420 of record JBCBZK010000001.1, read on the forward strand.
CGGTGAAAGGAGAAGCTCGCATCGCCTTTGTTGTACACCGACACGCCGGTCACATCGGCAGGTAGCAAGTCGCTGGTGAACTGAATCCGTGCGAAATCGAGACCGAGTACGCTGGCGAGCGCGCGCGCCATCGTTGTCTTGCCGACACCCGGCACGTCCTCGATCAGCAGGTGTCCACCGGCGAGGGCCGTTGTCAGAGCGAGCTCAAGACTACGTGTTTTTCCAAGAATGATGGTGTCGAGCGCCGCAAGGGCAGCTTGCAGTGCGGTGCGTGCTTCGGCGCGCACAGCAGGTTGTAGGGCAATCGGGTCGCTCACACGTCTTTCCTGACTCACATTCGAACGCCACATGATGGCTAAAATCGGCGGCGGGTGCACCCACCACGGGCTCAGAATGTGAAGTAGTCCCCGATCCGTGGCCTAAGCGGCGTCGATATCCCGCAACGACTGGATTTGTTCGCGTAACAGCGCGATTTGCTGGCGGTGCTCTTCGGCGCGCTGTTTTTCGGTGGCCACCACCGCTTCCGGTGCTCTTTCGACAAAACTCGGGTTGCCAAGCTTGCCTTCAGTGCGCGCCAAATCGGTTTCGGACTTCGACAATTGTTTACTAAGCCTGTCGATTTCTTTGTCAATGTCGATCAAGCCCGCCATTGGCACACAGATTTTCATCTCTCCGTGCATGGCAGTTGCCGATGGCGGTTCCTCATCGCTGCCATCAACGAACGTGACGCTGTTCAGGTTGGCCAGTTTTTCGATCAGGCGTGCATTGTCGGCATAGCGAGCGCGATCATCTTTCGTCGCGTCGACCAGCAATACGTCAAGGCGTTTACCTGGAGCGATGTCCATCTCTCCGCGAATCTGGCGAATGCCCAGGACAAACGTCTGGAGCCATGCCATGTTGTGATCGGCCTCGGCAACGCTGCTATCGGTCGCAACAACCGGCCATCTCGTATCGCAAATGCTCGTGCCCGAAACGCCGGCCACGGGGGCAACCCGTTGCCAGATCTCTTCGGTGATGTATGGCATGAACGGGTGCAACACGCGCAGCAAACCTTCCAGCGTTGCGGCAAGTGTGTGCATTGTCGCCAGTTTCGCATCGCTGCTTGCGTCGTCGTCATACAGCGTTGCCTTGCTGAGCTCCAGATACCAGTCGCAGTATTCGTGCCAAGTGAACTCGTAGATTGCCTGTGCCGCAAGATCCAATCGATAACGCGCTAATTGACGCTGTACTTGCTCGGTCATGTGTGTGAAGCGTGAGCGAATCCAACGCCCGGCGAAACTGTCGTCGACAATCGTATGAGACGTTGTACTGAGCAACGGTTCGGTCGTGCTAAGGACAAACCGCGATGCATTCCAGAGCTTGTTGCAAAAATTGCGATAGCCCTCGATGCGCCCAAGATCAAAACGGATGTCGCGGCCGGTGGTCGCCAGCGAGGCAAACGTAAAGCGCAAGGCGTCTGTGCCGAACTCCGGGATACCGTCGGGGAACTGGCGTCGTGTCGCTTTTTCGATGCGTGGCGCGAGGTGCGGCTGCATAAGCCCCGCTGTGCGTTTGCTGACGAGGGCTTCGAGATCGATTCCGTCGATCAAATCGATAGGATCGAGGACGTTGCCTTTGCTCTTGGACATTTTCTGGCCATCCTGATCGCGGATAAGGCCATGAATGTAGACTTCGCGAAACGGGACATCACCGGCGAATTTCAGGCCGAACATAATCATCCGCGCGACCCAGAAAAAGATAATGTCGAACCCCGTGACGAGCACGCTGGTCGGGTAGAAGTCCGACATTTGTGGCGTCTTTTCTGGCCAGCCGAGAGTGCTGAACGGCCACAATGCCGATGAAAACCATGTGTCGAGCACGTCATCATCCTGGCGCAGTGCGACAGCGTCTGCGATGCCGTGTTTGCTGCGGACATCTTGCTCGGTCTTACCGACGTAAACATTGCCATTGTCGTCATACCATGCAGGAATGCGGTGACCCCACCACAACTGTCGGCTGATACACCAGTCCTGAATGTTGTGCATCCAGTCAAAGTAGGTCTTCGACCAATTCTCCGGAACAAACTTGATATCACCGTTCTCAACGGCTGCAATAGCAGGCTCGGCCAAAGGCGCAATCTTGACGTACCACTGATCGGTTAGATAAGGCTCTACGACCGCGCCGCTGCGATCGCCGCGCGGCACTTTCAGACTATGTGGCTCAGTGCGCTCGAGCACGCCAAGCGTCTCGAATTCGGCAAGCAGTTTCTTGCGTGCGTCAAAGCGGTCGAGCCCACGATAGTCTTCCGGCATGTCGTCATTAATCGCGGCGTCATCGGTGAACACGTTGATCATCGGCAAATTGTGTCGCTGACCCATTTCATAATCGTTGAAATCGTGTGCCGGCGTAATCTTCACGCAGCCGGTGCCGAAGTCAGGATCAACGTAGTCATCCGCGATTACAGGAATGAGTCGGTCGACGAGCGGCAATCGCACATGCTGGCCGACCAGATGTTGGTAGCGCTCATCGTCCGGATGTAACGCGACGGCGGTGTCGCCGAGCATCGTTTCAGGGCGCGTCGTCGCAACCGTCACAGACTCGTCACTGCCCTCGATCGGATAGCGGAAATGCCACAAGCTGCCCTGTTCGTCTTCCGATAGCACTTCAAGATCTGACAGCGCTGTGTGCAACACGGGATCCCAATTCACCAGGCGCTTGCCGCGGTAAATGAGGTCTTCTTCAAAGAGCTGGATAAACACGTCCTGAACGGCGGCGGACAAACCGTCATCCATCGTAAAGCGTTCGCGACTCCAGTCGACTGAAGCGCCCATGCGTCGCAACTGTCCGTTGATTCGCCCACCGGACGACGCTTTCCAGTCCCAGACTCGTTCAATGAACGCATCGCGACCGAGATCATGTTTCGATAATCCTTCGGCGTTCAGCTGTCGCTCGACAACCATCTGGGTTGCGATGCCCGCATGATCGGTGCCGTGCTGCCACAGTGTGTTGTCTCCGCGCAGCCGGTGGTAGCGGGTCAACGTGTCCATGATGGTGTCTTGAAACGCGTGGCCCATGTGCAGTGTCCCCGTGACATTCGGGGGCGGAATGACGATACAAAAAGACGCCTCACCGCCGGCGGGTTTGAAGCGACCTTCGCGCTCCCAGCGTTCGTAGTGTTTTTGTTCGATGTTCTGCGGTTGGTATGTCTTATCCATACAACAAAGTGTAATGCCGTCGGACGGTCTCGGCTAGCGCTATACGCGTTGCGTCTGGCTAGCCGTCACTGCCATGTGTTTTTAACGCGTCATGTTCGCTGATGTAGTCGTCGATCGTCTCGCCGACCAGCGTCGTTAATCGCTCATGGAGTTGCGCGCGCAAAAGGTCCTTGATGACGATATGCATATCAGTCATGAGATCATCAATGATGTCCGCCGCGACATCATCAGCACGCGCGCGTACCTCGGCGACAAGCCGGTCGCGCACCGCTGGTGTGAGTGGTGGTTCGCTGCGTCGCTCACGCTTTACAACATTGGTGAGTACAGGGATATCGTCGTCTGAAGTCATGAGTCGATGGCCTAAATTTTGTGTGTATCGAGGGCGCAGCCGCGATCCCGATACGCGGCATAGCGTTCTCGGCCAGCCGCTTTTTCATTGTCGTTGCCAGATACGATTTCCGCGATTCTGCAGTCCGTTGCAGTCAGTGGTGTGTCGGTCAGATTAATGCGCACAGTGACCGTGTCACTGACAGGTTGGCCGCTGACGCCAATTGTGACGGGCGTGTACCCATCGGTGTCCGGCAGACATGCGTGCGGTATGAAACTGTCATCAGAAAACGTCCACAACAGCTCGTCCAGCATTTGTGCGCTGTCATCGCTATCGACTTCCACGTGCACGCGCTCGCCGAGCCGATAGACTTTTTGCGTCAACCGACACGCGAACTGGGCGCGAGCGGCCGGGTCGGTATGGCGCAACAGATAAAAATCGACTTGCTGCGACACAGATCAGTCGACGTGACTAAGGACGTAGTCAACGAGCATTGGCACAGGGCGGCCGGATGAACCTTTTTTTGCGCCACCCGCCCAGGCAACGCCCGCGATATCCAAATGCGCCCAGCGTGCCTTTTGCGTGAATTGCGCAAGGAACGCACCGGCCGTAATCGCGCCGCCTTCGCGACCACCGATATTGGCGAAATCCGCAAAGTTGCTCTTGAGCTGGTCGACATATTCCTGGTCGATGGGCAAATGCCATGCGCGATCACAGGCGCGTTCGGAGGCTTCCATCAGTTCGTCGACCAACGACTGATCGTTGCTCATCAGGCCGGCTCGGTGGTGTCCCAGCGCAATGACGCATGCGCCGGTCAGCGTGGCGACGTCAATGAGCGCTGCGCTGTCGAACTGCGTTTGAGCATAGGTCAGCGCATCGCACAGGATTAATCGTCCCTCAGCGTCTGTGTTGAGGATTTCGATCGTCTTGCCCGACATACTGGTGACAATATCGCCAGGACGTGTGGCCCGGCCGCTTGGCATGTTCTCCGCGCTAGGAACAATCACTGAGACGTTGACCGGCAACTGCAATGACGCGATGGACGCCATTGCGCCCAGAACAGCAGCTGCGCCGCCCATGTCGTACTTCATTTCATCCATGCCAGGGCCTGGTTTCAACGAGATACCACCGGTGTCGAACGTAATGCCTTTGCCGACCAGTGTGATCGGCGCCGCATCGCCAGCGCCGCGATAATCGAGATGAATCAGTTTGGACGGTTGCTCTGATCCGTGACCTACCGACAGCAATGAATGCATGCCGAGATTCGCCATATCGGGTTCATCGAGAATTTTCACGGTCAGGTTGGCGTGCTTCTTTGCCATCTCTGTCGCCGTATCGGCAAGGTAGGTCGGATGACAGATATTCGCTGGCGTATTGCCAAGATCGCGTGTGAGTGCCATTCCGGTGGCAATACCGATGCCATGTTCAGCGCCGCGTTCGAGCGCTTTCGTGGTTTCGCGGGTCTGCGCGCCGAGGCCCAGTTTCTTCAATTTGGGTACCGGGCGTTTGCCCATGCTTTTCATATTGGTGTAGCGATAGCGATGTTCGCCCAGCGCCTGCAGCGTGAGGCGGCCGCGGTAGTAAGCGTCGCAGTCATGGGTTGCTTCCTGGGTCAGGTAGCACACGGCACTAACGACGCGCTGCGAGCGAATTTGCGCAAGCGCTGCGCGAATGGCGCGTTGATATTCGCGCCGACCGAAGCCCGATTTCTTACCCAGACCGACAACCACCACGCGTTTGCATTTCGCGCCATCCACCCGCGCGATCAGCGTTGCGCTACCTAATTTACAACTGATGTCATCCTGATCCAGCATGCCGCTGATGATGCCGCCGCTTGCCGTGTCGATCTCACTGGCGGCCGCGCTGAGCAGCTTGCGCTCATAAACCCCAACAATCGCGCAGTCTGTGCTGCGTTTACCCGCATCAGCGGTTGTTGTGAAAAATTCCATATCAGGACTCCTAGCACCGCACGAGCTGCGTTTCGGCCGCCAGCGGTAGGTAATGCATCAGTAAACGCGGAAAATCGCCAAAACGCTCGCACGCGATTGCAGGGCGACGCTTCTGGTCGTCCTTGCTACCATGAGTCCGGTTTTTTGATTCCCCCTCGGCGGCGAAGATCATACTGCATGCCACTCGTGAAATTAAGTCGCTACTAACTGTTTATGCTGCGTATTCTTGATCGATACATTCTGAAAGAGATGTGGCAGACCTGGCTTTCGGTCTCGCTCGTGCTACTGCTGATTCTGTTGTCGAATCAGGTAGCGCGCGTGCTCGGCGATGCCGCCAAGGACAAAATCGCCAAAGACGCGGTATTCAGCGTCATTGGACTCACCGCGCTGCAATATCTCACCATTATCATCCCGTTCGGGTTATTTCTGGCGGTGATGCTGTCGCTCGCGCGCCTCTACAGCGACAGCGAACTCCCCGCAATGCTTGCCTGTCGTGTCGGTCCGGGCGGCATTCTGCGCCCTTTGGCGTGGCTGGCAGTGCCGCTCAGCGTGTTCGTTGCCTGGCTATCTTTGTCCGTGGCGCCCGATTCATTGCGGCGTATCGAGCTGATTGGTGCGCAAACCCAGCGCCAAATGGATCTAGGTGCGCTCGAGGCCGGCCGCTTTGTTACCGGCGGTGAAAACGGCGCTGTGATCTTTGCCGAGCAAGTCGACGAAGAGGGCGTGCTGCGCAATGTGTTTTTACAACGGCGCAGCAACGCAACGATCGAGATCGTGCTGGCGCAGCGTGGACGCCAGCAAATCGGTGATGATGCGGACACGCGTTTTATTGTGCTCACGGAGGGTCGTCGCTACCTCGGCGTACCCGGACAGACGGATTTCCAGATTATCGAATTTCGCGAGTACGGTGTGCCGTACCTGTTGCCGGTTGCTGAACTGCCTGAGCTAGATCCTGAGGCGATGCGCAGTGCCGCGCTGTTCGGTGATACCGATCCGTTTGCTGTGGCAGAGTTGCAGTGGCGTTTTTCGATTCCGCTGGCGACGTTGGTGCTAGCGCTGCTGGCAGTGCCGTTGTCGCGCACACAACCGCGCGCAGGCAGATACGGCAAGTTAGCCGTCGGCATTCTTGTTTTTATCATCTACTTCAATCTGCTCGGCGCTGCAAAAGTCTGGGTGGAGCGCGGTGACATCGCGCCGCAGCTCGGGATCTGGTCGGTACATCTAGTGATGTTCATGCTCGCGCTTGCGTTGTTGGGTGCTCAAAACGGCTGGTTCAGCGGTTTGCGCCGACATCGCGTGGATGCGATGTCATGAAGCTGCTGCGGCAATACCTCACCACAACGGTGCTCGCATCTACAGCGCTTGTCATGTTGGTGCTGTTGGCGTTGGCAGGGTTCATTGAGTTTATCGGGCAACTAGATGACACCGGCAAAGGCAGTTACACAGCCTTCGGGGCATTTGTCTACACAACGCTGCGACTGCCGTTGTTAGCCGTGGAAATGCTGCCTGTTGCCACATTGCTTGGCGCCTTGCTGGGTTTGGGAGCGCTTGCAGGCAGCAGCGAGTTGGTTGCCATGCGCGCAGCAGGAATCTCTGCATTCCGGTTGGCGCGCAATGTCGCATTGTCTGGCGTTATCCTCGCGCTGACCGGCATTGTACTCGGTGAATACCTTGCGCCGCCGTTAGATCAGTTTGCGCGCAAGTACCGCAGTGCTGCGCGCAATCAGGCGGATTTGACCGGCCAGCAAAACACCTGGGTGCGCGACGGTGAGCGCATCTTTAACGTGGAAAGCAGCGATACCCAGTTGGCCTTCGGCGGCGTCTATTTGTTCGAGTTGAGTGACGAGCAACGCTTGCAGTCCGTTGCCTATGCGAGTCGCGCGGATCTTGGTGAGGGCAGTCGCTGGATGTTGCAAAATTTCAATGAAACGCGTTTTGATGATCGCGACATTGTTGCGCAGCAGCTCGACGATACCTATCGCGACTACAACGTTGACGCCGAATTGCTCGGCATTGCGGCGTTGCGGCCGGGCAGTCTGTCGTTCCGCGGATTGGTTGCTTATCTCGATTATCTGACAGCGAATCAACTTGATGCGCGTGCTTACGCGACCGAGCTATGGAGCCGCGTATCCGATGTTATTGCGACGTTAATCATGCCGCTGCTGGCAATCGGTTTTGTGTTTGGTTCGCTGCGCAGTTCCGGTGCGGGCGCTCGATTATTGATTGGCGTGCTTATCGGTCTTGCGTTCTTTCTGGCGAGTCGTACGTTGGCGAACAGCGGTCAGGTATTCGGTCTCGAGCCAATGATCGTCGGGCTAACGCCGGTAGCTGTTTTGGCGATTGCGACCCTCATTGCGATTCAGCGCGTTCGCTGATCCGGCGCTGCTAAGCGGCCGATTTCTTGATAACGACAATCCGTGTGGTGGAGACAATGTCGTGCCACGTGCGACCACGCGCGTCTACGTGTTGCCAGACGACGCCGAGCGCAAGCGGCACCCACGCGAACGGTGCGGCGCTGGCGCGTATCAACAATTGCGGTAACGCAAGCGTCGCGCCTTCATCACTAACAAGGCGTAGGCGCCACGATTTCATCCCGAGTGTTGCGCCTTTCAAGTGCCAGGACAGGACGAAATAGCCGAAGATCAATAGTGCGCAGTACAGCTGGTAGGCGATACCCAGCGAATCGTAGTTGATGCTGTTGCCATCGCTACCGCGGGCGATGACCCACGGAAACGTGCCGAGTAACAGGATTGCCAGTACTAGCAGTAAGTCATAAATTAGAGCCGCCAGGCGACGCGCGATACTTGGCAGCGCCGGCTGATCGCCGTTGAACGCGAGTTTGTTTGTCGTTGATGTCATGTTGCGAGAATAGAGCAACTCGCTGGCGGTTGCGATTCGCAAGCACCGTTTGGGTACGCGGCTCTGCTATAGTTGAGCGCTGTATTCACGCAAAAGGTTCGATACCGTTGTCGACACCGTCTGAGCCTCACGACAGGGGCCCCAACATCATCGGGCGCGCTGACCACAATGTGTCACGCAAGCATATGTCCCGCGCGGCGCTTAAAGTGCTGTATCGATTGCATGAGTCCGGCTATCAGGCGTTTTTGGTCGGCGGTGCTGTGCGTGATCTTATGCTGGACGGGCGACCTAAGGATTTCGACATCGCAACAGATGCCGATCCGGACCAGGTTCATGAGTTGTTCCGCAATTCGCGGGTGATCGGTCGCCGTTTCAGATTGGTACATGTGCGCTTTGGTCGCGAGATCATTGAGGTCGCGACATTCCGTGCGGCAACTGATCCTGATGACGGCGACAGCGGCACACAAACCGACAATGAAGGCCGGCTGCTGCGCGATAACGCTTACGGCAGTATCGATGACGATGTCTGGCGGCGCGACTTCACGGCGAATGCGCTGTATTACAACATCGCTGACTTTACGGTTTGGGACTACGTGAATGGCGCTGATGACGTGCGCGACCGGCGTTTGCAGCTGATCGGAGAGCCCGCGCGCCGGTTACGTGAAGATCCGGTACGGGTGCTACGGGCAGTGCGTTTTGCCGCCAAACTCGACTTTACGTTAGAGCCACAACTCAAAACTGCAATCGCAGAGCACAAGGAACTACTGTCAAACGTGCCTCCCGCAAGGTTGTTTGATGAGTTCCTGAAAATGTTCCAGGCAGGGTTTGCTGCGCGCGCTTATGAGCAGCTAGACCGGTTTGACGTATTTGGCGAGTTGTTCCCAGACGCTGCCTTGGGTTTGGACGCGCCTGACGGCGAGTACTTCGCGCAGTTTATCCGGTTGGCGCTTGAGAACACCGATCGTCGCGTCGCTGAGGACAAACCGATCACACCAATGTTTCTGATTGCTGTCTTTCTCTGGTGGCCGATCAAAGCGCGGGCACGTGCGCTGTTCGAGGACGATGGCATGTCACCGACGCAGTCACTGGGCGCCGCTACTTATGATTGTCTCGCGCGACAACAATCAACGATCTCGATTCCGCGTCGCTTTACCGCGCCTTTGCGCGAGATGCTTACGCTACAACCCCGGTTCGAAAAAATGGCAGGCGGACGCGCGCTCGGTTTTCTGGAACATCGTAGATTCCGGGCTGCGTATGACTTCATGTTGCTGCGCAGTGAGATCGGTGAAGTGCCCGCAGAAACCGCGGCGTTTTGGACGCATGTACAAACGCTTGAAACAGCCGAACGAGCTGCTGCATTCGGTCTGTCCGAAGGCGGTGGTCAGAGCTCCGGTAGCAAAAGACCCAGACGACGTAGGCGTCGCGCCAAATCTGGCGCCGAAGGTGGCAATGACTGAACACTGGTATCCCGCTTTTGTTGGGCTGGGCAGCAATCTTGCGCAACCGCTGCAGCAGTTGCGCCGTGCCCGACGCGCACTGGAGGCCATGGACGGCTGCCGACAGCTGACGATGGCCAGTGTCTATTGCTCAGCACCGATGGGGCCGCAAGATCAGCCTGATTACCTGAATAGTGCCGCTGGCTTTTTGACGACACTGCCGCCACAAGGGGTGCTTCGTGCGCTGCAGCGTATCGAGAATGATCAAGGTCGCCAAAGAGAGCAGCGCTGGGGTGCGCGAACACTGGATCTCGATTTGCTGATGATGCCAGGCATTGCGCTCGATACTGACACGTTGACGCTTCCTCACCCCGGTCTGCCTGAACGCCACTTCGTGCTTCAGCCGCTTGCCGAGCTCTGTCCCGCTGTGGACGTGCCGGGGTTCGGTAGCGTGGCGAGTCTTGCACGCTGCTCTGGTTGGCAAGGCCTTGAGCGTCTGACGCACACACTATGATGAGCGCCACATCTCCAGAGCTGTCGTTCGTTGTCGTCGAGGGGCCTATCGGTGTTGGCAAGACCGCATTGGCGCGCCGCTTGGCTGCGCATATGGGGGCGTCTGTGCTGCTCGAGTCCGAAGGACATAACCCGTTTCTTGAGCGCTTCTATCAAGACCGCAGGGGTGGGGCGCTACCCGCGCAGTTGTTCTTTTTGTTTGAACGCGCGCGGCAGCTTGAGACATTGCGCCAGGACGATCTGTTTGCGGCAACCCGTGTTGCAGATTTTCTGATCGACAAGGATCGACTGTTCGCTTCCGTCAATCTGAATACCGAGGAGCTTGCGCTTTACGAGCAAATTCAGGCGCGGCTGCAGATCGATGCGCCGCAGCCGGACCTTGTTGTGTACCTGCAGGCGCCGGTCGATGTGCTCAAGACCCGGCTGCAGCAACGCTCGGCAAAATTTGATGCGCTGCTCGACCGTCGCTATCTCGAACGCGTCAATGAGGCGTACGCCAGTTTCTTTCACGACTACGATGCGTCGCCACTACTGATTGTTAATGCTGCGATGATTGATCCGGTGCACAACGGCGCAGATTTCAACGCGCTCGTGAACGAAATTCTCACGGTGCCGCGCGGCCGGCGCTTCTTCAATCCGGTTGCCAGCGCGATCGGGTAAGTGCTGTAAGCGCGATTTGCGCTATCATCGGCGCTCTTGGAAGCTGGGCGCCGCCGCAGGGCAGTTATGTACACACAACTCGAACAACGCAGTATGGACCAGCCGCCGGTCAACGTCGGCACACTGGCAAAAATGAAAGCGCAAGGTACGCCGATCGCCTGTATCACCGCGTATGACGCCAGTTTCGCGCAACTCGTGGACCGCGCAGGGGTCGATGTCGTTCTGGTTGGCGATTCGCTGGGAATGGTTATCCAGGGGCATGACACGACCGTGCCAGTCACCGTCGATGACATTATTTATCATTCGAAAACTGTCGCACGAGGTCTGCACCACGCGTTCCTGATTGCGGATATGCCGTTCATGAGTTATGCGTCTCCCGAACAAGCGTTGGAGAATGCCGTTCGGCTCATGCAAGAAGGTGGCGCCATGATGATCAAGCTCGAGGGCGGCGCCGGGCAAATCGAAATTGTCGAGCATCTTGCGCGACATGATATTCCGGTATGCGCTCACATTGGCCTGAAGCCACAGAGTGTGCACAAAATAGGTGGTTTCAAAGTACAGGGTCGTGACCCAGGTGCGGCAGAGGCGATGATTGACGCTGCGCAGCGGCTGCAATCGGTAGGTGCTGATATCGTCTTGCTCGAGTGTGTGCCTAACGAGCTCGGTCAGGCGATTCGTGACGCGCTGGATGTGCCGGTTATCGGTATCGGGGCTGGCCCCGAAGTCGATGGTCAGATATTGGTGCTCTATGATGTCCTCGGCATCACACTCGGCCGTACGCCAAGGTTTGTTCGAAACTACACGCCAGGCACGGATTCGCCTCTTGAGGCAATCGCTAACTTCGTTGCCTCGGTAAAAGACAAAAGCTACCCGGCACCTGAACACTGCTTCGGATAGATCCATGCAGGTGATTCAATCTCTCGCGGTGATGCGTGAGCAAATCGACGAGTGGCGTATCGGCGGCGAGCGTATTGTGCTTGTACCAACGATGGGCAATTTGCACGACGGACATCTGGCATTGGTACGTCATGCGAAGTCCCTCGCGGATAGAGTCGTCGTGAGTATTTTCGTCAACCCGACCCAGTTTGGTGTCGGCGAAGATTTCGGCAGTTATCCGCGCACCTTGCAGGACGATTGTCAGGCGTTGATGGCCGCTGGCGCGCACCTTGTATTTACTCCGGATGAACGCACGATGTACCCGTTAGGTACGCAAGGCGCGACGCATATTCACGTGCCCGGTGTAAGCACCAAACTTGATGGAAAGCATCGACCGGGACATTTCGATGGGGTTGCAACCGTCGTTTGTCGTCTTTTCGCTATGGTGGCGCCGGATGTTGCCGTTTTTGGTCAAAAAGACTTTCAGCAGGTTCTCGTGATTCGCCAAATGGTGCGTGACTTATCGCTGCCGATTGCGGTCGCAACTGCACCTACCGTGCGCGCTGAAGACGGTCTTGCGCTGAGCTCACGCAATCAGTATCTCGATGAGCATCAACGGTTGTTGGCGCCGATGCTTTTCACGCAACTCAGCCGGATTGCGGAGCGTCTCACGGCCGGTGCGCGCGATTACAAAGCGCTGCGCGCCGAAGCGTTAGCGTCACTCGAAGAGTCAGGTTTTTTACCCGATTACATTGCGATTCGCGACCCTGTGACGCTCAAGAAGTCGCAGGAAAAAGATCACAATTGGGTTGTTTTAGGCGCTGCGACCTTAGGGCGTACGCGACTGATCGACAATATTATCGCCAGTGCGAGTCTCTAGCTGTCTCGCTTAAGGTCGGCGAGCAAAGAATCGAATAGAGACTGATCGTCGGGATCAACATCCGGATACGCCAAGGGCAGCGTATCGAGCGTGCGTCGAACGATATCCGCAACCAGGTAGCGCATCGTTGGTTTGTCATCGGCCGGTATCGAATACCAAGGCGCCCATGGCTTGCTGGTCGCGCGAATCGCTTGCTCGTAGGCGTGCATGTAGGCTTCCCAATGGCCTCGCTCGCGGATATCATTCGGCTCGAATTTCCAGCGCTTGCGCGGCGTTTCCAGTCTATCGATAAACCGCTCACGCTGTGCGTCGCGCGACACATTTAGGAAGAATTTCAATACAACCGTGCCGCTGCGCGCAAGGTGATGCTCGTGATCTGCGATGGCACCGAGGCGTTCGGCCCAGACAGTGTCGAGGTCAGGTGCGTAGGGTAGCTGTTGAGCGTCGAGGATTCCCGGGTGTACCCGAACCACGAGAACTTCCTCATAGTAACTGCGGTTGAACACACCGATGCGACCGCGCTCGGGTAGCTTGCATGTCGTGCGCCACAAGAAGTCATGATCGAGTTCTGTACTGGACGGACGTTTGAAGCTGGACACTTGACAGCCGGCTGGGTTGACGCCGCTAAGCACTTTGCGAATGGTTGAGTCTTTACCTGCTGCGTCCATTGCCTGGAACACCAGCAAGACGGAGAACCGGTTGTGCGCATAGAGCATTCGTTGACGTTCAGCGATGTCCTCGACGGCGGTTTCCAATAGTGCTTTGAGTTCACTTTTTTTCGGCATATCGGTTGCCGTCGTCGGCATTGAGGCGATCTCAAAACTGCCGTCAACAGGCGCCAGGTATTTGCTGTCTACTGCACTAAACATGTTGCTCATGGTGGTGTGGTTTCCTGAGAGTGTGGTGTGTCGTCATGTTGCGCGAGCGACCATTGTGCGTGTCGCCGAACTTGCGCATTGCTGCCGTTGATCAGTGTCTCGAGCGCTCGCAGCACCTGTGGTGTGGACTGCGCGTTACCCAGTGCGACGGCCAGATTTCTTTGCCATCGGACAAAGCCGATTCTGCGGATGGCGCTACCGGCAGTGCGCTCAAGCCAAGATGCCTGCGACCATTCTGCCAGCGTCGTCAGCGCAACATCATCAAATGCGTTGCGTGCCGCGAAGTCGGCCTCCCGGCTTTGTTGGGCGAATTTGTTCCATGGGCAAAAAAGCTGGCAATCGTCACAGCCGTAGATGCGATTACCCATTGGTTTGCGTAACGGCTCGGGGATATCGTCGTCACTTTCGATCGTGAAATAAGAGATGCACTTGCGTGCGTCGAGTTGATAGGGCGCGACAATGGCGTCTGTTGGACACACATCTATACAGGCGCGACAGCTGCCGCAGTGATCGGTCGCCGGCCTATCGACAGGCAAGGGTAGGTCGGTGTAGAGCTCGCCGAGGAAAAACCATGAGCCGTTGTCCTTGTTAATCAGATTGGTGTGTTTGCCAATCCAACCTAATCCGGCTTTGTTCGCCAGGGGTTTCTCAAGCACCGGTGCGCTGTCTACGAACGCCCGAAATTGTTGATCCTCGGCCTGTTCGCGGATTGTCGCAGCAAGGCGGGCCAGGCGTTTGCGCATCAGTTTGTGATAATCGCGGCCCAGTGCGTAGCGCGAAATGTACGCTTTCGATGGGTGGTCGAGCAGCGCGCACGCGTCGGCTTGCGTATCGGTGAGATAATCCATTCTGACGCTGATAACGCGCACAGTACCCGGCAGTAGCGCTGCTGGCCGGCTGCGTTTAACGCCGTGGCGTTGCATATAGTGCATGCTGCCGTGGTAGTCGTTAGCCAGCCATTCTTGCAGCCGAGCCTCGCTCAGCGCCAGATCGGTGTCTGTCACGCCTAGCGCTGAGAAGCCCAATTCTGCGGCCCAGTGCTCGATGTCCTTGCGCAGCTTGATGAGGCGTTGTGATTGCGACGGTTCTGAATGAGCCATCCGACGAGTATACTCACTGGTGTGATTACCTTACCTATAGATATCTACTCGGCTGACGGGGTTCGTGCGCTGGATCTGCGCGCGATCGATAAATTCGGCATCCCGGGATACACCTTGATGCGCCGCGCCGGCGCCGCGGCGTTGTCGGTGATGAATCAGCGCTATCCGGGCTTGCGCTCGCTACTGGTGTTGTGTGGCGGCGGCAATAACGCGGGCGATGGCTACGTCGTCGCGCGACTTGCCAGAGCTGCCGGTTTGGCTGTGCGTGTGGTGGCATTTAGCGAACCCGAGGCGCTACGTGGTGACGCGGCGCGCGCCTATGAAGAATTTGTTGCCGCTGGCGGGCTGCTGCGACCGTGGGATCCGGAGCTGATCAGCGGCGCGGGTATGGTCGTTGATGCGCTGATCGGCAGTGGTCTCAAACGTGATGTTCGAGAGGATTATGCGGACGCGATCCGGGCGATCAATGCTGCAGATGTTCTGGTGACCTCTTTGGATATTCCGTCCGGTTTGGATGGCGATACGGGGATCGTTCGCGGTACCGCTGTGCGCGCTAATTTGACGGTCACGTTTGTCGGTCTGAACAGCGGTCTGTTTCTCGCCGAAGGCCCGGCGCATTGTGGTCGCCTTGTTTTTGCGGATCTTGAGCTGCCCAAAGACGTTTACAAACATGAAAAACCCGTGTTGCGTCGGCAATACCGCGATGAACTCTCTATTCATTTACCGCGACGCGCGCTCAACTCACACAAAGGCCAATTTGGCCATGTGTTGTGCGTTGGTGGCGCCGAGGGTATGCCCGGTGCGGTGAAATTATCGGCTGAGGCGGCGCTGCGCGGCGGCGCTGGGCTTGTCACTGTTGCGACGGATAAATCGCACGCGGCCAGTTTGGTCGCGATGCGGCCCGAATTGATGAGCCAGGGCATCAGCACTGCCGATCAACTCAATTTGCTGATCGATCGAGCCTCTGTCATTGCATGTGGTCCAGGGTTGGATGTGACCGATTGGAGCCGTGCGTTGCTCGACGCCGTGTTGGCGTCCGGCAAGCCCGTGGTCCTCGATGCGGATGCACTAAACCTCATGAGCGAGGACGCCAGCATCTGGCAACGCGCCCCTGACGTTTGTGTCATGACGCCACACCCGGGAGAGGCGGCGCGCATGTTGGGCATCTCAGCAGCGGACGTGCAGTCCGACCGATTATCGGCATTGGCGGCGTTACAAAAACTCACGGGGGCAACGGTCGTACTGAAAGGTGCCGGAACGCTGGTCGCCGATACGGATAGCGTCCCGAGCATTTGTCCGTTCGGCAATCCGGGTATGTCTGCGCCGGGTATGGGAGACGTATTAGCTGGTTTGATCGCGGCTTTGCTGGCGCAGGGCCTTAGTGCCGCCAACGCGGCCCGCACTGGTGTGCTGGTGCATGCACTCGCGGGCGACTCGGCAGCGCGTCGCGGCGAGCGCGGATTGCTGGCGGGTGATCTGCTTGCCGAGCTGCGGCATTGGCTGAATCCGCGACATTGAGTCAGGCCGGAACGTTAACGCTCCGTTTAGCTGATTCAGATGCGACGGAGCAATTCGGCGCGCGGATGGGGCGCTCACTGGTGCGCGCGGGTTTAGACGATGGGCTGGTATTGCTCGATGGCGAGTTAGGCGCCGGAAAGACCACGACAGCGCGTGGCTTATTACGCGGTCTTGGGTACACAGGGCGCGTGCCCAGCCCTACTTATACGTTGCTCGAGCCGTACGATATTAGTGGGCTCAGCGTGAGTCACCTGGATTTGTATCGGCTCGCTGACGCGAGTGAGCTTGAGCATATCGGATGGCGCGATATCGCCGCTAGCTTGCGGTTGGTTGAATGGTCCTCACGTGCACCGGGGCTGCGAGATGCTGCCGACATACAGGTGACTTTGTCGTTGGATGGTATCGCGCGGCGAGCGCAGATCACCGCACTTTCTTTGCGTGGTCGTAGTGTTATCGATGATCTAGGCATCATTTCACCTTAGGAAAAACCCGTATCTCACTATTTTTGTTTGATTTTATGGGTTGACCATAATGTGTTTGCCGGTATGATCTAGGGCGTTGTTGGTTTTTCGGGTGTGGCATGCGTCAAAACTGGGTGGCATTGGTCTTGATACTGCTTGCGGCTGGGCCGACGCGCGCAGACGTCACCGTGCAAAGTGTCCGCGCGTTCGCGGAAGACAGCAGCACCCGTATCGTTCTCGACCTCGACGCCAGCGCCCGCCATAACCTGTTTACCTTGCGGCAACCGAATCGTGTTGTTGTCGATATCGATAACGCGCGACTCGCTGACTCACTCAATCAATTGCCTGCTGATGTCGGTGTCGTACGCACGGTGCGCGCTGGCGAGCGTAACGGGAAAGGTTTGCGAATTGTGTTGGACCTGGACCAGGCTGTGCAGGTGCGCAGTTTTTTCGCAGGTCCGGCCGGCAGTACCAAAGAGCGTCTGGTCATCGATCTTGGTGAGCGTGCGCGTGCGGCAACTGTGCGCAGTCCGGCGAACAACGACCGCGACATTATTATCGCGATCGACCCAGGGCATGGCGGGCGTGATCCTGGCGCCATTGGCAAGAATAAAACGCGCGAGAAAGATGTTGTGCTCGCAATCGGGCGCAAGCTAGCAGCGCGGATTAATGCCGAACCGGGTCTCAAAGCGTTGTTGGTTCGAGATCGTGATGTCCTTATTCCGCTCCGCGACCGTATGGAAGCCGCCCGGCGTGCGAACGCTGACCTGTTTATCTCTATTCACGCTGACGCGGTTGACGATCGACGCGCGCGCGGATCGTCCGTGTATGCCTTGTCTGTTAAGGGTGCCAGTGATGAGGCTGCAACGCGCCTTGCCGCGACGCAAAACGTATCGTTGATCGGCGGCATCGAGATTGATGAAGGCAACCGCGCGCTCGCTGAGTTGTTGATTGACTTGTCACAGAATGCGGCGATTGCGTCTAGCGTCTATGTTGGCGAGGCGGTCCTCGCCGAGATTGGCAAGGTTAATCGGCTGCACCGGGACGAGGTCCAGCATGCAGGTTTCATCGTTTTGAAGTCGCCTGATGTGCCGTCGATTCTGGTTGAGACTGCCTACATCTCGAATCCTGCCGAGGAGCGCAACCTCACCAGTCGTGCTCATCAGAAGAAACTGGTCGATGCAATCTTCCATGGTGTGCAGAACTATTTCTCGGAAAATCCACCGGTCGATACCCTGTATGCAAAACGCGCGACCAAGCGCGGTCAGTCAACCCTGTCGCGCACCTACACGATCGCCGCTGGTGACACGCTTAGCGACATTGCTGATCGCTACCGCATCAGCGTGTCTAACCTACGCCGTGAAAACGCCTTGAAGTCTGACCGTATTCGCGTAGGGCAGGTGTTGCGGATTCCATCCGGCGGCTGAGCAGGATTGACGCTGGCGGTGATTGCCAGCGCTGTGAAACAATGTGGTGCTTAGCAGTGTCTTGGCCGTCGCATGCCCATACAGCAACTTCCCGATCATCTAATCAACCAGATCGCCGCAGGCGAGGTGATCGAGCGCCCGGCGTCTGTCGTCAAGGAGCTCGTTGAAAACAGTCTGGATGCTGGCGCCGGCACAATCGACATCGACATTGAGAATGGTGGCAGTCGTCTGATTCGTATCCGCGATAACGGACGTGGTATCGCGAGCAACGACTTAGCTCTTGCGCTGTCGCGCCATGCGACCAGCAAGATTTCCAGCCTCGATGATCTTGAATGTGTTGTGTCTCTGGGGTTTCGTGGTGAGGCGCTACCATCGATCGCTTCTGTGTCGAGACTGTCTCTGGCGTCCGTGCAAACAGGTGCTGAGGCCGCACGAATTGACGTCGATGGCGGGGCTGCAGGAGACGTTGTGCCGTTTGCGCTGCAACAGGGTACCCGCATCGAGGTGCGCGACCTGTTTTACAACACGCCAGCGCGTCGCAAGTTTCTGCGTACCGAGAAAACCGAGTTTCGACATATCGATCTTGCGGTGCGGCGGTTGGCGCTGTCGCACCCATCCGTCGCCTTTACGTTGCGCCACAATGGCAAAGTCGTGTTGCAGCTGCCAGCCGCGTCGTCTATCGATGCGCAGGAACGACGGTTAGCGCAGATGCTTGGCGAGAGTTTCGCCGATGCCGCGATGCGTATCGATGAAACATTGGAGGGTATCGCGTTGCAAGGCTGGATCGCGTTACCGACGTTCTCGCGCAGTCAGCCGGACTTACAGTACACCTTCATCAACGGTCGCTGGGTGCGCGACAAAACGCTGATGCATGCCGTGCGCCTGGGGTATCGCGATGTCTTGTTCCACGGGCGTCATCCTGCGTACGTTTTGTCACTCTCGATAGATCCGGCACGCGTTGACGTGAACGCGCATCCGGCCAAGCACGAAGTGCGTTTCCGCGATGGACAAGGCGTCCATGAATTTGTCTTCCGCACGTTGCAGCGTGCGTTGGCCGCAACGACTCCAGGGCAATCACATGACGCACCGGCGTCTTTTGTACAAGCGCCTGCCAGTATTGTCTCGCAAGTGGCCGTGCCGTTGAACGAGCCTACCGCGAGTGCGCTTGCCGCAGCGACGTCTGTGGCCACCGTTGACAGTCGCCACGACAACTACACGTTCAAAACGACACCACCCGTGGATGGTGCGCAGGCCTTACGCGATATGGATGCGCTGGCCAGCGGGCCGCCGCTCGGGTTTGCACTGGCGCAGCTCAAGGGTGTGTATATCCTTGCGCAGAATGACATCGGTCTCGTGTTAGTGGATATGCACGCTGCCCATGAGCGCATCACTTACGAGCGTCTCAAGACCGACTACGCAAACCGTAACGTCGTACGGCAACCGTTGCTCGTCCCAGAGCGTGTTGCACTGTCGCAACGTGAAGTGCAGCTGGCGCACCAGCACAATGATTCGCTTCAGCATATGGGGCTCATTGTCGAGCAGGCGGGACCGGAAGCGCTGGTGCTCAGAGAGATTCCATCCTTGCTGAGCACGCAGAACGCGGCGCAGCTATTGCGTGACGTGTTGTCCGACTTTGCTGAGCATGGCACTAGCGAGCGTACCGAATCCGTGACTGATGAGATGCTCTCAACGCTCGCGTGCCATACGTCGGTGCGTGCAAACCGTATCCTGACGCTTGCAGAGATGAACGCGCTGCTGCGCGATATGGAACGCACCGAACGGTCGGATCAGTGCAATCACGGCCGGCCAACCTGGACGCAATTGTCGATGAAAGCACTCGACGGGTTGTTTCTGCGCGGCCAATGAGTGTCGTTTGCATTCTCGGACCGACCGCGATGGGTAAAACCGATATCGCGATTGCGCTGCACGCGCGCGGCGGTGTTGATATCGTCAGCGTCGATTCGGCGATGGTGTATCGCGGTCTGGATATTGGCACGGCAAAACCGGATCCGCAGACACTGGCGAAATGCCCTCATGCACTCGTCGATATTTGCGACCCGTCGCACGCTTATTCCGTTGCCCAGTTTATTGAAGACGCTCACGCGTGTATCCGCGCGAGTCTTGCGGCAGGTCGTACGCCCGTTTTGGTTGGCGGCACCATGCTCTACTTCAAACGTCTTTTCGACGGGCTAGCGCCGCTGCCACAGGCCGACAGCGAGGTGCGCGCGGCGATTGATGCTGAGGCGGCCGACGTGGGTTGGCCGGCCATGCATCAGCTGTTAGCAACGATCGATCCCGTCGCCGCCGAGCGCATTGCACCGAACGACACGCAACGCATCCAACGAGCGATTGAGGTGCATCGATTGACCGGCACGCCTTTATCGCAGTTGCAACGCGATCGGACACAGGCAACGCCGTGGCCGATGCTTCGAATTGCATTACTGAGCAATGATCGCGCGCGCTTGCACGAACGCATTGGTCAGCGCTTTGATGCCATGATGGCGCAGGGTTTCGAGGAGGAAGTTGCCTGGTTGCTAGAGCAACCGGGTATGCATCGTGATTTGCCCAGTTTGCGCGCTGTGGGTTACCGGCAAATTGCAGCCTCGCTTGGCGGGACGCTTGAGCGTGATCAGGCAATCGCCGATGCCAAAACGGCCACGCGCCGCTTGGCGAAGCGCCAACACACGTGGCTGCGCGGTATGACTGACTTACATATTTTTGATCCGCTTGAATCACAAGTATTCGGCCCAATATCCAGGTTAATCGACAGGTCGCTCTGATTGGGCGGGGTTGTGGGGTCGAATTTGACCTTTGTATTACAGGATTCTTAGGTAACAGACAGCGTGATTTGCTGTGCTACCATCGATTTCCCGACGGTTGGTTGGTAGGGCACCGCTAACGCCACATCGGGACTTTATTTTTATCGCATCGGCTTGGGCGGCATGATTGCGGTCGGTGCCGATAAAAAGGAGATTCCCATGGCAAAGGGACAGTCTTTACAAGATCCATTTCTGAACATTCTGCGCAAAGAAAAAGTGCCGGTGTCTATCTACCTTGTGAACGGCATTAAACTTCAGGGCCAAATCGACTCGTTTGACCAATTCGTGGTGTTGTTGAAAAACAGCGTTAACCAAATGGTTTACAAGCATGCGATATCAACCGTTGTGCCTGCGCGCAACGTACGTTTGCCCATTTCTGACGATGACGCGGTTGGCGACGACGACTAATCGCCGCGCTTCGCTTGCAGTTTTCACTAACTGGCCGGTAATCGAACGTGTTTGATCGCCCGCAGACTGGCGAGCGAGCTTTGATCGTGCACCCGGTGTTCGATCGATCCGACTCGTCCGCTGACGTACACGAGTTCATTGAGCTTGCGATATCGGCTGGCGCTGACGTGCTTGACACGGTGATCGTGACGCGCCCAAGACCTGAAGCACGGTTCCTCATCGGCAGCGGCAAAGTCGACGAAATAGCCGCGATGGTGCGCGATCTTGGCGTTGACCTTGTGCTGGTCAGTCATGGGCTCTCCCCGACGCAAGAGCGCAACCTCGAAAAACAGGTGTGTGCCCGGGTGTTGGATCGCAGTGGCTTGATTCTTGATATTTTCGCGCAGCGCGCGCGCTCGTTTGAAGGCAAGCTGCAAGTCGAGCTTGCGCAGCTGCGACACCTGTCGACGCGACTGGTACGCGGTTGGACGCATCTTGAGCGGCAAAAGGGCGGTATTGGGTTACGCGGGCCGGGTGAGACGCAGCTCGAGACCGACCGTCGACTGGTTCGCGACCGGATTGCAAAGCTGACGCGCCGCTTGAAGAAGGTAGACCAACAACGCGAGCTTGGGCGGCGCAATCGCATCCGCAACGAGGTGCCGACCGTTGCGCTCGTGGGATACACCAACGCCGGCAAATCGACGCTGTTTAACAAACTCACGGAGGCAGGCGTTTATGTGGCAGATCAGTTGTTCGCGACGCTGGATCCGACGCTGCGCCGATGGTCTCTGGACGAGGCGACGGACGTCGTTTTGGCCGATACCGTAGGTTTCGTTGCGAACCTGCCGCATGAATTGGTCGCGGCTTTCAAGGCGACGCTGACCGAAACTCGCGAAGCAGACGTGCTCTTGCATGTCATCGACGCTAGCGATTCGCAGCGCGATGCGCGTGAATCAGAGGTCAACAAAGTCTTGTCAGGCATCGGCGCAGACCACGTCCCGCAGATTCGCGTGTACAATAAGATCGATATTGACGGGCAATTGCCACATATAGCGGAGGGCGACAGAGAGCGTCCGCCGAGTGTATTTGTGTCGGCAATTACCGGCGACGGGTTGAATCTGCTATTGCATTCGCTGTTGCAGCGGTTCCAGGAGGAGCGCATTTGCGGCTGGTTGCGGCTCGCGCCGGCGGAAGGCTCGGTCCGTGGTCACTTATTCGACGACGGCGCTGTAACGGAAGAACACTACAACGATGACGGCAGTTGTCTGCTGAAAATCGACATGAAAAAGAAATCCTTCCTGCGTATGTGCGCGCAGTCCGGCATTGCGCCGGAGCGTTTGCGTACAGAGCAGGCATCGCAACAGGATGCGGCGTCGGCATAGGCGCACATTCGGCTGACACAATAGAAATACGATTATGGCGTGGAACGAAAACGGCAATAACGGGCAAGATCCGTGGGCAAACCGCAAACGCGGCAATAAACCAAACGATCTGGATAAGCTGTTCAACAATTTGCAGCGCAAACTGCGCGGCCTCGGTGGCGGCGACGGCGGCGGTGACGGCAGTGACGGTTCGGCCGCAGGCTTGCTCGTCGTTTTCGTTATCGGCATTTTATTTTGGTTGTCGACCGGGTTTTTCCGCGGCGATCAGGCCGAGCGGGGTCTAGAGCTTAGATTTGGTGAGTACACCGAAAGCACGGGCCCAGGGTTGCATTGGCATCTGCCGTTCCCGATAGAGAAAGTTGAGAAAGTAAACGCCTCTGTCATCGACTTGTTTGAACAAGAGATCCAGATGCTCACCGCGGACGAGAACTTTGTTGTGATCAACCTCGCCGTGCAGTATCGCCGCCGCAGTCCTGAGGATTTTCAGTTCAACGTGCGGTTCCCGATCGATACGGTTGCAGACGTCAGCGAGAGTGCTATTCGTGAAGCTGTCGGCAAACACCCGGCTGATTTCACGCTGCTGGGCAATCGCGCGGAGGTTGCCGAGTTGACGAAGCAGTTGATTCAAAGCGCACTCGATACCTATGAAGCCGGTATCGAAGTCACGGCGGTGAACTTGCAGAAGGTTGATTTCCCCGAGCTTGTTCAGGAAGCGGTTCAGGATGCGGTGAAAGCGCGTGAGGACAAAGAGCAAGCCAAGCTCAGCGCCGAGACTTACGAAAACAAAGTGATCCCGGAAGCACGGGGTGAGGCTGCGAGACAATTGCAGGCTGCTGAGGCCTACAAGCAGCGTGTCATGAATGATGCTGAGGGTGAGGCCGCACGTTTTACGGCGTTGTTGAAAGAGTACAAAGCCGCCCCAGAAGTCACGCGTGAGCGTTTGTATATTGATGCGGTCGAGCAAGTGTATGCGAACAGCACTAAAGTGTTCATTGACACAGACGGCGAAGGTAATCTTCTGTATCTGCCGTTGGATAAGCTGACAGAACGCTCTGCTGAACGCTCGCGCGCGTCGGAGGCTGGCACGTTATCGCGTCAAAATGACGTCAACACTAATACCAATAGCACGCAGAGCCGAGACAGCCGGTCGCGGAGGGCACGTCAATGAAATCCACTATCTCAGGAATCATGGTTTTGCTAGGGCTGATTCTGGTCGGACTCGGGCTTTCGGCTTACACCGTTGATATGCGCGAGCATGCGCTGAAGTTGCGTTTTGGTGAGATCGTCAAGAGCGACTTTTCGCCGGGCCTGCACTTCAAGATTCCGGTTTATCACGAGATCCGGAAGTTCCCGAATCAGGTTCTGACGATCTCTCCGTCGCCTGAAGACATTCTCACTACCGAGAAAAAGCCGGCTTCCGTGAACTTTTTTGTCAAATATCGGATTCGGGATCCTGAAGCGTATTACGTATCGACAGGTGGTCTTGAGTCGGCCGTTAGTGATCGCTTGTTGGAGATCATAAAAGCGGCCATACGGACCGAGTTTGCCAAGCGAACGATGCAAGAGGTGATCTCTCTGGAACGCAACGAACTGATGCGCGACATGATGAGTGAAGCTTCAGCACTGGCGAGCGATCTTGGTATTGAGCTTATTGATGTTCGTGTCAAACAGGTTGAGTTTTCCGACTCTGTCGCTGAATCGGTCTACAACCGTATGCGCGAAGAGCGCAGCCGGATTGCCGCGGAGTTGCGCGCTGAAGGTAATGAGGAAGCTGAAGAGATTCGGGCGACTGCTGATCGCGAAAGTACGGTTATTCGATCAGAAGCGTATCGCGACGCCCAGCGCTTGCGCGGTGAGGGCGACGCGTCTGCCGCTTCGGTATATGCCCAGGCGTACAATGAGGACCCTGAGTTTTACGCGTTCTACCGCAGTTTGCAGGCTTACAAGACCTCTCTCGGCACGCAAGGTGATCTTCTCGTGATTGATCCGGACAGCGACTTTTTCCGCTATCTGAACAATCGCGACGCTAACTAGCGGAGTCCACACTATGGGCACTAATGTCGTCGTCGTCGGCACTCAGTGGGGTGACGAGGGCAAAGGCAAAATCGTTGATCTGTTGACCAACCGTGTTGCCGCCGTTGTGCGTTTTCAGGGCGGTCACAATGCCGGCCACACACTGGTCATCGATGGCAAGAAAACTGTCCTACATTTGATACCGTCGGGTGTACTGCGCGAAGGCGTGCAGTGCCTGATCGGTAACGGCGTCGTGTTGTCGCTGAATGCGCTGCTCGAAGAAATGGACGGTTTGGTCGCTAATGGCGTACCCGTCTTCGAACGTCTGCGGATCAGCCCGGCTTGCCCTCTGATTCTGCCATCACACATCGCATTGGATCAGGCGCGCGAGAAAGCCCGTGGTAACGCGGCTATTGGCACGACTGGTCGTGGCATTGGTCCGGCGTATGAAGACAAGGTCGCGCGTCGCGCATTGCGCGTTTCGGATCTGTTTGTACGCGAGAAGTTCGCCGCGCGTCTGGGTGAGATTCTCGATTACCACAACTTTGTGCTGCGGCATTATTTCCGAGCGCCTACGGTCGATTTTTCGCAGACGCTGGACGAGGCAATGGCGCATGCCGAGCGTGTTGCACCGCTCGTCGCGGACGTTACCGGCATTCTTCACGAGCTACATCAAACGGGCCAGAGCATTTTGTTTGAGGGCGCGCAGGGCACCTTGCTTGATATTGATCATGGTACGTTCCCGTTCGTGACATCCAGCAATACCGTCGCTGCGGCTGCAAGCACCGGTACGGGTATTGGTCCCAATCAAATCGACTACGTACTTGGCATCGTAAAGGCCTATACGACGCGCGTTGGCGCAGGTCCGTTTCCGACCGAACTGTTCGATGACATGGGTGAGCATCTCGCGCGTGTGGGTCACGAGTTTGGTGCCACGACGGGACGTCCGAGGCGCTGCGGTTGGTTTGACGCTGTCGCATTGCGACGCACGATTATCAACAACGGCGTCACGGGTTTGTGCGTGACGAAACTGGACGTACTCGATGAACTCGAGACCATTCGCATTTGTACCGGTTACAAGATCGATGGTGAGGTCATTGCCACACCGCCCGTCGTTGTGGATCGCTATGCCGAGGCCGAGCCTGTCTACGAAGATGTGCCGGGTTGGCAAACCAGTACGGTCGGTGTCACCGAGTACGATCAATTGCCGCAGCGCGCTCGGGATTACCTCAAGCGTATCGAGGCGATTGTTGAAACACCTATCGATATCATTTCTACCGGGCCCGGACGCGAGCAGACTATTGTTCATCGCGACCCGCTACAACTCTAACGAATACGTGGCGCTGCGATGGCGTTGACAGATTGCCTGACGGTGCGCGCCGGTCCGGGCGCGCTCAGACACTTACAGCAGAACGGGTTTCGTGCCGATGAGGTGCGCATGTTGGTCGGCGCATCTGGCGGCGCGAAGTGGCTTGTACTCGCTGGGCTCGACAAGCGCATTGTCTCAGAGATCGCACCGCACTTTTCAACGCCCGTCCATTTATTAGGTTCATCGATTGGCTCGTGGCGGTTCGCGTGTTATGCGAGTGCTGATCCGCTGGCAGCGTTAGGGCGTTTCGCAGAGCGCTATATTCATGAGAATTACGGTGAAAAGCCTACGGCGAACGACATCAGTCGAATCGGCGAGGCGATGATTCGAACGATTCTCGGGGAAGGCGGTATCGATCATGTTGTCGATCATCCGCGTTACCGATTGCATGTCATGGCCGTGCGTGCGCGGCATTTGCTCGCATCGGAGTCGCGTCCATTGCTGGCAGCCGGGCTTGGCGTTGCCATGCTGGCGAACCATGTGTCACGCCGCACGCTTGGCGGTTTCTTCGAGCGTGCGTTAGTTCATGACGCGCGCGCGATGCCGCCTGCCGCCAAAGCGAGTGATTTGCCGATGCAGCACGTACCGTTATCAAAAGACAATTTGGTACCGGCGATACTGGCATCCAGTGCAATTCCATTTGTGATGCGCGGTGTGACAGCGTTGCCCGGCGCGCGACCGGGACTGTATCGCGATGGCGGTATTATCGACTACCACTTTGATGTGCCGTTGTCGTTTGATGATGGACTCACGCTTTACCCGCATTTTTATCCACATCTGACGCCAGGTTGGTTTGACAAGAAACGACCTGGCCGAAAACCGCGTGCTAAGCATCTGGACAAGGTGTTGCTGATCTCGCCATCGCCACAGTTCGTCGCCGAGTTACCGGGTGGACGCATTCCGGATCGCCATGATTTCGTCAATCTACCGAATGATGAACGTATCTCGCGCTGGAACACGGTGGTAAGTGAAAGCGAACGATTGGGCGATGCGTTTATGCACGCGATCGAAGCACAGAGCCTGGCATCACTTGCGCAACCGTTGATCTAGGCGTTCGCACTCAGTAGCCCGTTGTTTAAAACAGCCGGCAATGTGCGCGGCGTCGCTGTGGCACCTGCGAGCTGGTGATCAATAGCGTCAATGTCTTCGCTCATGAGCGCCGCAGATGCGCTACGCCAACCCTGAATCATGACAAGATCTCGCTCTGACACGACCAGTAACTGATCATCGCTTTTGCCTTGCACGCGACAACCTGCCACCACGACAACACTGCGAACCGGAATAATACGGCCGAGCGGCTTGCTGATGCGATGCTGCAGCGCGGCGGTGCGTTGGCGCACGGTATCGAGCGCAACGGTTTGCTCGTGCCCATCAAATACTATTGCGTCATTGTGCAGTGTAGCGTCGACTGTCTTGCGATTGGCCGGGGAAATGACGTGGATCGCGAATGCGCCATTGACGTTGAGCATGACGTGATCGACCCAATAATTGCGGTCAACAGCCACGTCATGGTGCACGATGGCATGCTCAGCGCCGACGCGCGTGAGTCCGTGGGCGACGGCGTGTCGCGCAGCGCTAGCAAACGCGAGATGACTTGTACGACGTGCATCGCGGATAACAAGTGTCAGTGTTG
Organism: Pseudomonadota bacterium; assembly: GCA_039815365.1. Classification (GTDB taxonomy): domain Bacteria; phylum Pseudomonadota; class Gammaproteobacteria; order Steroidobacterales; family Woeseiaceae; genus CALBPI01. The sequence goes on from JBCBZK010000001.1 coordinate 71,102, forward strand.
CCGACACCAGCAACGTCAACGCAACGCCACCAGCACCGCTCGCTAACGTCGAAAATGTGAGCGGCTGCGCGGATAGCCAGACGCAGGCAGTGAACGCAGCGGTCATAGCGCCTAGGGCTGTGAGTTTCGCGATATTGCGTGCTTCCAGCCCACGACGTAACGAATCAATCGTGGCTGCGGGCGGCGTGCGTGTATACGTTTCGAATTGTCGATTCGCACGCGCTTGTTGCCATCCATGCCAGCGGGTCAGCCCGACCGCAATCACGTAGCAACACGCGCCACTGAGCGTTGCTGCTGCCAATGCTGTCGCTGATGGGTCCATAAGATTAGCCTCGAACGTTCTACGAGTGTCGCGCGCTCATAACGTCGCCGCTGTGATGGTGCTCACAGTGCGCGGCGAAGACTTCGCAGGCCGCGTGCGGTATTCTTGGGGTTTTGATCAGGGCAGCTTCTCATGACACTTGATGACATCTTCGAAAAATTGCCTGGCGCGCTGAACACAGACGCGGCCGCCGGTGTGAATGCAACGATTCAATTCAACAATGCGCGGCAACGACATGTCGTGATTGCTGATGGCGCGTTGACCGTGAACGATGGCGAGGTTTCGCCGTACACCGTTGCGATTACGATGGATGATGATGACTTGGTGAAAATGCTCACCGGTGAGCTTGATGGCATGACAGCATTCATGACGGGTAAGCTGAAACTGGACGGTGATCTGATGTTCGCACAGCGCATCACCACTTTATTTGATGGCGCGCAGCTGCGCGGTTAACGCCACTTTCGGGGAATGACAATGAAACGTTGGAGCGTGTGGATTGGGTCAGCATTGCTGACGATGTTGCTGGCGATGCCGGCGATCGCTGAAGACGGCGATAAAGACAAAGACGGCGACGAGAAAGCCGAAAAGACGATTGCTGAGTTGACCGAAGGTCACACCAGTGCGGAAGGCCTCATTACGATTTTCCAGGATGAGAAGACGGGTGAGATCAAGCTGCAGATTGCCAAGGAGCTGCTCGATCAGGAGTTGATCTACTTCGCACAAACTGCTGACGGCGTTGTTCAAACCGGTTTTTTCCGGGGCGCCTACCTTGCTAACGGCGTGATTGCGCTGCAGCGGCGTTTTGATCGCATTGATATCGTCAAGCGCAACACCCGATTCTATTTCGATCCGGAAAATGCGATCTCCAAGGCTGCAACCGCCAATATCAGTGATGCGATTTTGGCTAGTGAGAAGATTCTGGCGGAAGACGAAGCTACCGGTGCAATGCTGATTGACGGCGACAAGCTGTTCAAAACCGAAGCGATGTTGCAGATCAAGCGGGCACCAAATCCGGACGCGGATCCGAATGCGTTTACGTTAGGTTCGCTGTCCGATGACAAATCTCGCATTCTCGGTTTGCGTAGTTATCCGCAAAACACAGATATCGAAGTCGAGTACGTGTATAGCAATGCGACCCCGAAAGGTCGCACTGGTGCTGACATTACCGATAGCCGGCATGTCGCCGTGCGCGTTTTGCACAGCCTGATTGCAATGCCTGATAACAACTTCCAACCCCGGTTTGACGACCCGCGTGTCGGCTTTTTCTTAGACCCTGTTACGGATTTGACGTCTTATAGCGCGACACCGTATCGAGATATGATCACACGCTGGAATCTTGAGAAGAAGGATCCGAGCGCTGCGGTGTCCGATCCTGTTGAACCGATCACCTATTGGATTGAGAACACGACACCTGTTGAGTTGCGTGAGCTGATTCGTAGTGCTGCGCTGCGCTGGAATCAGAGTTTTGAGAAAGCTGGCTTTAGCAATGCGTTTGTCGTCAAGGTCCAGCCAGACGATGCGGACTGGGACGCGGGCGACATCCGCTACAACGTGCTGCGTTGGACGTCATCACCGAATCCGCCGTTTGGTGGCTATGGCCCTAGCTTCACCAATCCACGTACGGGCGAGATTATCGGCGCTGACATCATGCTGGAATACTCATTCCTGAATCGCTACGCATTCGCGCGTCAGATTCTCGCGAATGGCGTTGATCTTTTGTCTGATGATGCGCCTGCGCTGACTGGTCACGAATTATGCAGTCTTGCGCATGGCATGCGCGGCGAGTTGCAAACCGCGCGTGGTTTGGCAATGGCGTCGGATATGGACGGCGCTGCATTGGAGGAACAGTTAGTTCACGACAGCATGCACTATCTGATTCTGCATGAGATCGGCCATACGTTGGGCCTGAATCACAACATGAAAGCCACGCAGTTACGCTCAGAGACCGAGGCGTTCAGCGCGGCTGCGTTAGACGATGGTGTGCTCGCCGGTTCGGTGATGGATTACCCTGCGGTCAACTTCGCGCCGGAAGGCAGCACGCAAACCGCGTTCTATTCCACGCGACCGGGTCCCTACGATGATTGGGCGATTCAGTTTGGATATGACCCGATGTTAGACGATGCGGTGCTGCGCGAGGCGCATCTTGCCCGATCAACCGAGGCGCAACTGGCATTCGGCAACGATGCCGACGACATGCGTTCAGCCGGTAAGGCGATTGATCCGCGCGTCAATATTTACGACATGAGTAGTGATGCGATCGGCTATGCGGATACACGTATGCAAATGATTGCCAACGCGTTGAGCAAATTGGCTGACACACCGCCGCCGGCTGGTCAGTCGTATCAGCAATCTCATGACGTGTTCGTGCAAATGATGCGCAGTTGGGCGCGCGCTGCGTCAGTGGTGTCGCGCTATGTCGGTGGCGTTTACGTAAACCGCGGCATGGTTGGGCAACCAGGTGCGCAGCCGCCGTACACGCCAGTCGATGCCGAGACGCAAAGACGTGCTATGCAGGTGTTACGTGATGACTTGTTCGCACCTGGCGTGGTCGATCCTGCCGCACCGGCATTTCGCTATTTGGCACAGCAACGCCGCGGCTTTAACTTCTTCGGTGCTAACGAGGATCCGAAAGTGCATGACACGTTGCTTGCTGTCCAAAGCGCAACACTAGACCATTTGTTGCACCCGTCAGTCCTCAAGCGCCTTACTGATTCTGCGTTGTATGGCAACGACTATTCGCTGACGGAAGCGATAGCTGCGCTCACTGATGCGGTGTTTGCGGCAGACGCGCGGGGCAACGTCGACAGTCTGCGGCAGAACCTGCAAATCAACTATGTCGAGCGGCTTGCCGAGATCGTTAAAGGTGGTGCCTATGACAACCTCAGCCAGTCCGTTGCAATCCTGACGATCCAGGATATTGAGGCACAGTTGCGACGCAAGCGTGGCTTAAACCGCTCCACGCAAGCGCACGTGGCGCACCTCAACTTGTTGATTGAGCGCGCGCTGGACGACGATTGATTACAGCGTAGGTGCAGTAGCTTGTGCTGCTGCACCTACGCTGTTACGACGCCGGGAGGTGGCGCGCCATAACCTTGAGACATGCATCGATGTGTGCGTGTTCAGTGCGCCACGAAGACACGCTCAATCGGAATGCGGCTTTGTCGTTCCAACGACTGGCGCCAAACCAAACGTCTCCTTGTTGTTGAATGGCTTTGACGAATTGTGTCGTGTGTTGTTCGTCCTCGAAGCTACACAGCACTTGGTTGAGTACAACGCGGTTGATCACGGGGATACCCAGTGCCCGACAGCCGTCGGCTAGCGCTGTTGCGTGATTGCAGAACTGATCGACGAGCGCCGCGACGCCGCTTCGACCCAACGCATGTAGCGCTGCCCAAACGGCGACGCCGCGCGCGCGTCTTGAAAACTCGAGCGTCATGTTTTTTTGTGCTGTTGGCTCGCTATCCGCGTACGCTGCATTGGCATTGAGCGTGTTTGCGGCAAGTGTGCCATCACGGAAGATTGCGACCGCGCAGTCGTAAGGTGTGTTTAGCCATTTGTGGCCGTCAGTCGTCCAACTGTCGGCGCGCTCAATACCCTGTGTTAGGTGTCTGTAGCGTGCTGAGGCCCGCGCCCACAGTCCGAACGCCCCATCGACATGCACCCACGCGCCTTTGTTGTGCGCTGCCGTGATGAGTTCATCGAACGGGTCGAATTCACCGGTGTTCACTTCGCCGGCTTGCAAGCACAGAATAGTGAGTGCGTCGATCGGTGGTAGTTGCGCGGGATCGATTCGCCCGAATGCGTCAGTAGCCGCGGCAATGATGTTGTCAGCGCCAAAGCCGAGTATGCGCAGGATTTTCTTGATGGTGACGTGCACGGTCGCTGGCACGACAACGCGAACTGTTGGGCTGCCCGCTAACCCTTTTTGATCCATCGACCATCCTGCTCGCGCAAGTAGCGCGTTGCGCGCGGTTGCGATACAGGAAAGCCCGCATGCAGTCGCGCTGGTGCCGAAACCAACAGATGCCTGGCGTGGCAAGTCCAGAATATCCAGCAACCAACCGGCAGCGACATGTTCTATTGCGGCGGCGGCCGGCGAGTTGAGTTCCGCTGAAGCACACTGATCCCATGCGCTGACGAGGCGGTCTGCTGCCGCGGCTGCAGGTAAGACTGCGCCGATGACAAAGCCGAAGTAATTCGGTCCGTTTGACGTCACTGTTGCTGGCGTCGCGTAGCGATCCAGCATGGACAGTGTGAGGGTAGGGTCATTGGGCTCATCAGGTAACGCTGTGTCGAACGCGCTGAGCGCTTCGATGTCGTTGCTCGCCGGGAATGCGGGTCGTGCTGCGACGCTCGCAACGTAGTCGCGTGCCATGCGGTCAGCGCGTTCTAACACTTCGAGTTCGTCAGTCATTTTCGGATCCAGGCTGTGCCATGAGTGTTTTGAGCAACCCGGTCAATGCTGCGCGTTGCGACCCGGTGAGACTGGCAACCGCATCTTCGGCCGTGGCAAAGCGTGCAGCGCTTGCCTTGATTGCCTGGCGGGCGCCTTTGCGAGTCAGCTTTGCTGCGCGCACACGTCGATCGGTATCGCTAGCCACGCGGACGATGAGTTCTTTGGATTCAAGTCGATCCAATGCTGCTGTCATTGCTCCCGATGTCAGTAGCACCGTTCTTGCGAGTGCACCAGGCGTCAGTTGGTACGGTTTGCCGGACCGTCGCAGTGTGGCCACGATATCGAATTCGGTGTAACTCAGATCAAAAGACTCCAGTACCCGTGCTGCTTCGGTTTCGTATGCTCGGCCCAGGCGCATAATGCGTCCGACCACGTGCATGGCATTGGTATCGAATGCCGGCTGCTCCTGCTGCCACTCTTCGATGAGCCTGTCTATGAGGTCAGTGTTCATCCAATTATCTTTACAAAAAGATAAATTACGTGCAATATCTTTACATCAAGATAAAAAGGACGACATGATGACAACACGACGATTGTTCAGTCTGGTGCTGGTAACAGCAGGTATCTGGTGTGCTGGCTGCGTGACCGATGCAGCGACGGACGCGGACGCACGCTATATACCGGTGCAACGCGCGGCGACGTTAACGGCGCAAATATTGACACTCAGGAACGGCGACACCGTTACGTACGATGTCGGTGTCATTCGCGTACCTGAGCGACGCGATAAACCCGATAGCAGAATGATTTCCGTCGAGTTTCACCGGCTACCGGCCTCCAACGAGGCGGCCGCCGCCGTAGCGCCGATCTATTGGCTGCGCGGCGGCCCCGGTTTTGGTGGCCTCGGCCGGTTGTTGTCACGCGAGGGTTACTACGAGGCTTATCTGAGTGAGCTCACCGCGATCGCGCCGGTTGTCGTCGTTGGTCAGCGCGGTTTCGGTGAATCGACGCCGATGGCCTGCCCACCGCTTCCCGATGCCGAATTAGGCGACGTTGATGAACGGGCCGAGCGACTCGTGCGCTTTCGTCAAGGTGCGTTGGACTGTTTGGCCGCTGCGAACGCGGCGGGTGTCGACGTCGAAGGATATACGGTCAATGAACTTGCGCACGACGTTGCTGACATCGCAAAACTGCTAAACCACGATCCTATCCAGCTGTTCGGCAACAGTTTTGGCGCACACTCAGGTATGGCGGTGATCTCAATGCACCCTCGGTTGGTTGCGCGCGCGACACTCAGTGCGCTTGAGGGGCCGGATGACACGTTTGACTTGCCGCGTTACAAACGCGATGCATTAGTGCGTATCGCAACTGACGCCGAGTCGCACGCGGCGCTAGCACAGAGCACTCCGGACGGTGGTCTTATTGCCGCGTTTGAAGCGCTCATCGCGCAGGCAGACGCCGAACCGTTTTACATTGATACTCAGCACATACGCACGGATGCCAAAATCCGTTTGCGTATCGACGGCGATGCGCTGCGTCAGTTGGCGCAAGGCACAACCCGCGGAACGCAGTGGCGCTACGGCTTGAAATCGTGGCCTGGCGATATATCTCGCATGCTATCAGGTGATTTCTCCGAAGCATCGCGTCGTTTGCAGTATGTCTGGCTGAACACTGAACTCGATAACGTCGCCGGGTTCTCGATGGAATGCGGTTCGGGTATTAGCGATACGCGTGGCCGGCTTATGGATGCTGGCGCGGGTCGCAGCTTGTTGAACCCGACGCGCTGGTTTGCGTCCAAGGTATGCGATTCGTGGCCTGTCGATCTTGGGCAGGCATTTCGTCGCGGCTTTGTTTCAAGCGTACCGGTGGTGCTTGTGCATGGCGATTGGGATACATCGACACCGTTTGAGAATGCGCCCGCATTTCGCAAGATGTTTACCAACCAGCATTTTGTGCATGTGAAAGGCGGCTCGCATGGAGCCTACATTGAAGCCACCGAGGCGAGCCCCGATTTTGCGAGAGCCATGCAAACATGGATGCGCACAGGCGAGCGCGAGGCGATGCCAGAGACGATTATTTTGCCGGCTTACGAATGGCAGTAGATGCGGCGTCGTACGCAGCGATGCACGAGTGCCGTGATGACGCCTGCCAAAAAAAGAGTGGTGCCCAGAAGAGGACTTGAACCTCCACCTACTTACGTAGACATGGACCTGAACCATGCGCGTCTACCAATTCCGCCACCTGGGCATGCAAACACCGTACAATCGCGGTGAGTAGCAGGGCGTGCAATCTAGCCGAGCCTTGCCGGTCTGTCAATTCGGGCAGGACCAACAAGAGAGAATGATTGAGTAAAAATACCCGTAAACCTGCTGCAGGAGCTGCGGCCAAAGGCGTCACAAAAGGCGCGAAAAAACGCTATCAACATCAAATCCCGGATCGCAACGCGGTCAATGAGTATCTTAAGGCCGAAGGGCGACCGAGGGATTTTGAGACCTTGTCCGATCACTTCGGACTCACCACCCGCAAACACAACATCGCGCTGGCGGGCGTTTTGACGAAAATGCTCAGCAGTGGTCAGATATTGCTAAACCGCAATGAGGAGTATTGTCTTGTCGACAAACTCAACCTGATTCGCGGCCGCGTGAGCGCGCATAAAGACGGCTTCGGCTTCCTGATGCCGGACGATGGCGGTGAGGATCTGTATCTGTCGCCAAGGCAGATGCTAAGGCTGATGCACGGCGACAAGGTGGCCGGTCGTATTGCCAATCGCAGCTCGCGAGGCACGGAAGGAAAAGTGGTCGAGATCCTTGATCGCGCAGTCACAGAGGTCGCCGGCAAGTACGTGCGCGAGCGCGGTATCGGTTTACTGATACCAGACAATCCGAAACTGACGCATCGCCTGCTGGTGCCTGCACGCGAGCGTGGCAAGGCAAAGCCGGGCGAAATGGTGGTTGCTGAAATTCTTGATTATCCCACGCACGACCATCAAGCCACGGCGCGAATTACGAAAGTGCTTGGTGCATCGACGAAGACTGGCATGCCGACAGATTTGGCCATTCATGCGCACAATATTCCGCATCAATGGTCTGATGCCGTGACGTCTGAAGCGGGCGTATTCGGAAAGACGGTGCCCACCAGAGCCAAGAAGGACCGCTACGACTTGCGTGATCTGCCGCTAGTCACCATCGATGGTGCCGACGCGCGCGATTTCGATGATGCGGTCTACGCCGCGCCGCGAAAAGAGGGTTGGCGTCTTATTGTCGCCATTGCCGATGTCGCTCATTACGTTCGTCCAGGTTCGGCGATTGACAACGAAGCGCTCAAGCGCGCGACTTCAGTGTATTTTCCAGATCGAGTCGTGCCGATGTTGCCGGAGGTGTTGTCGAACGGGCTTTGCTCGCTGAATCCCAAAGTGGATCGCTTGTGTATGGTCTGCGATATGTCGGTCAGTGCGACCGGTGAGGTCACACGCGCGCGTTTTTATGATGCTGTCATGCGCTCCGCGGCGCGCCTGACGTACAGTGAGGTCGCCGGACATCTTGGTGGCACGAGCACCGTTAGTGCGATCACCGCCACATCTTCTTCACCAAAA